>CALCHA010000539.1 GCA_937901265.1 uncultured Phycisphaerales bacterium | reverse complement strand
GGCGACCCGCCTGGCAACGATGCCCGAGGCCGCATCGAGCTTCGGCGCGGTGGCACTGGATGGCTGGCTCTATATTTACGGCGGACATATCGTCAAGAACCACAGTTACTCCACGGCTGCGGTTTCCGGGAAATTCCACCGGCTCAACCTCAAGGATGGCACGACGTGGGAGTCCCTGCCGGGGGGGCCGCCGCTGCAGGGGCTGAACCTGGTGGGGTTCAATCACCAGGTTTACCGCGTGGGGGGCATGGAGCCACGTAACAAGCCGGGCGATCCCTCCGACATCGTGTCGCTGGCCACCGTGGCGCGGTTCGACCCCGCCACCTCCGTGTGGCAGCCGCTGGCGGATCTTCCCGAGCCGCGGTCATCGCACGATATCGCGATCGTGGGCCACACGCTGGTAGTGGTGGGGGGGTGGACCCTCACGGGCGAGGGCGAAACGTGGCTGGACCATGCACTGACGCTGGACCTCAACGATCCGCAGGCAAAGTGGGAAGAGATCCCGGAACCCTTCCATCGCCGCGCCTTGATCGCCGCGACGTTTCACGACAAGGTCTATGTGATCGGTGGCTTCGACGACAACGAAGAGGTCGTCTACAAGGTCGACATTCTTGATCCCGCGACCGGCCAGTGGACGTCGGGGCCCAACCTCCCGGGGGCGGGGACGGATGCGTTTGGACCGGCGGCCTGCGTGCTCGCGGGGCACCTCTATGTGTCGCTGGGCGACGGGACGATGTACCAACTGGATGAGGCGAGCAAGACCTGGTCGGCGGTGGGGCGGTCCTCCCCGCGCATTGTCCACCGGATCGTGCCCAGCGGCGGAGCGTTGCTGGTGATCGGCGGGGCGACGAAGGGCCAGAACTCTGACGCTATCGAATCGCTGGTGCCGTCGGACACGTACGTTGCCGGAAATCGTTGATTTCGCCAGAGGCGGCGGCATGGTTCGTTCCGTGCCGCCGCTATACTTTGCGCGATGTCCGATCTCGCGCTCGTCGACGGTTTCTTCGCTACCCCGCACCGGTTCGTGTGGCACGCCGCCTCGCGCACGGCGATCTGTTCGGACCTGCACCTGGGTATCGAATCCTCCCTCGCTGACGCCGGCATCCCCCTCCCCAGCTCCTCCACCAACACCCTTGCCGCCTGGCAACACATCACCGCACGCAACCCCGCCCACATCGTCGTCGCCGGCGACCTCTTCGACAGCGCCGCGCCCGGCGAATCCGCCATCGAGATGTTCCGCAATCTCCTCGCCGTGCTCCCGTCCGATTGCCCGGTGACCCTGACCCCCGGCAACCACGATCCCTCCGCCGACCTGCTCGCCGACGTTCTCCCGGAACTTCTCATTCGCCCCGCCCGTGTGGTGGGGGGGTACACCGTCACGCACGGCCATAAACTCCCACCGGAACTCCGCTCCGCCGGCAACCTCATCGTGGGCCACCAGCACCCGGCCATCGTCCTGCGCAGCCGCGTTCAATCCGCCAAAATGTTCTGCTACGCGGAAATCAGCACCCCCATGCGGCACCTCCTGATCCTCCCGCCCTTCTCCCGCACGCCGCTAGGCACCCACCTCCTCACCGACCACCACTGGATCCTCGACCTTCCCCGCCCATCCGACAAAAACATCCGCATCCTGGGGCTGATCGAACCCAAAAATCGCGACGCCCAAATCCTCGACTTCGGCCCGGTGGCTTTTCTCTAACCTTCCTGCGCCGCCACGGGTATACTCCCCGTCCTCACCATCCATGCAGGGAGAAGCGCATGCGGAAATGGCCCCTTATTCCACTGTCCCTCATCCTGTGTATCACGCACGCGTGGGGACAGAGCCGCGTCGTCGTGAACCCCCGGGGACCCGCCAGTCGACCGGCGCCGGTTCCGCCCCCAGCCATCATCGTCACCATTCCTGAAAACGTCCGCTACACCGAACTTGCAATTCCCTACGCTCGGATGACCGCCGGCCCAAACCACCGCCTGGGGGTGACGCGAGATCAGCCTTTCGTCCCCCTCTCCGACGCCGAGACCAGCCTGCGCGCAGAATTCGCCCGCCCTGAGCCTCACATCTTGGGCCTGCTTCCCATTCTCTTTGAACCGGGCGGACGCGTGTGGTTTCTCTTTTCGGGACGCGATGACATGTCCGTGCCGCCGCGCACCCAGGTGCTCGTGGGCTATGACGGAAAGAACCTGATCGAGCGTGCAGCTCCGGGCCGAGAACGCTTCATCGCTGCGCCCAGCCCGGGCAGTCCTTCCGGGTTTACGGCGCTCTTCACCGACGACACCGCGTTCTTCGTCGCGGGCTCCACGGTCTATGGCTACAACGACAAAGGCTGGCTCAGCCGAGACCTTCTCTCCACCGAGTCCCGAGGCGCCAATGACAGCGTCCGCCTCTTCCCTCAGGCCGATCTCAAAGGACTCGTGGCCATCACCTCCACCGGCAACGTCTGGCACTGCGCCCAAGGCGTGTGGACGCCGGTCAACGTGGGCCGGCCCGGCTATCCCACCGGAGCAAGTGCTCCGGTGAAAGGCATCGCGGCCCTGCCAGCAGGACTCTATCTCCTGGACGAATCCGGCCTTTCGTTTACTTCGTGGGATTCCAAGGGCCCTCCGACGGTCGGCGAACTCATGGCCCAGCTGGATGCGCCCGACGCCCAGCTTCGCCAGCAGGCAGAATCGCAACTTCTGGCCATGGGCCCGCAACTGAGCATCCTTATTAATCGACAACTTGCTCCCGATACCGACCCTGCCCATCGCCGCCGGCTCAACGCCCTGATCCTGCAGGCCAGCCGGAACTTGAATCACTCGCTGCCGACGACAATCGTCGGACATTTCCAAGTCGCTCGTCCGATGTTCTTGACCACCCTTCCCAATGGCCGGGCGCTGTTGGGCGCAGCGGTGGTCACACCCATCTCCGCCTCACCGACCATCGCTCCCGCCTCGACCGCTCCTGCCGCCACGCGCCCGGCCCGTGCATCGCTGCGTCCCGATGACCCTGCGCTTGCCGGCGTGCTGGAGATTTCCGCCGATGGCGTCCTACGCGCCGGCGGCAATGAGTACATCGCCGCCCTTATGGGCTCGCCGCACGCGGTGACCAACTCGTCCGGATTCACGCCCAATCTCACGGTCATTCCCGGCACATCGCACGCCTGGATCAGCACGGTCCTCGACGACAGCCGCCTTTCGCTCCTCGATCTCACAGGCCGGCGCATCCTCAAGTCCATTCCATCTGCCATCAGCGGCACGGTTACCGCCCCCGTTTCCGACGACCTGGTCATCTTCACCGCGACCGCGGGCCCCCAGGTCGCCGTCCGGCCGGACGCTCCAGACCCCGCCACCGTCCTCAAG
>CALCHA010000538.1 GCA_937901265.1 uncultured Phycisphaerales bacterium | reverse complement strand
GATGAGGGCTTTGTAAACGTTGCCGGAGTCATTCATCAGGCCGGTATCCGCGGCATCCATGCCGAGAGTGAGGCCGGGCATTTTGAGCGTGGCCAGCGTATCGCTATCGATGTGGTCGAAATCGCGTTGGTGTTCGAGCAGTTCGGTGGTGAGTTTGAGTTGGGCGGCGTCGGCGTCGACGGCTTCGGGGCCGCCGAGCCAGTAGGTGTCGGTGGCGTGGAAGAGGGCGATTTTCGCGACCGGTTTGCCCAGGGCCAGCAGGTGCTGGGCGCGGGTGACGTAGTGGGCGGTGGCCTCGGCGGGGGTTTGCAGGGCGGCGGGGTTGGGGGCGGTTTGCATGCCGCGGATGTTCATGTAATTGATGCCGCGGACGAGCTGGTAGTCGATGACGAACTTGCCGCTGCGGCCCGTACCGCCGCCCTCCTCATCCCACACCAGCGGCCGGCCATACAAATGGGCGGCGGAGGCGGCCAGCTTCGGGAAGTCGGCGATCTTCTCCGGAGCGATCTGGTTCAGGTTATCCACCCCGGGCACGCCGACGTAGCGCATGTCACGGAAGAAGGACCCCTCGTTCTTGATCAAATCCTCCCCGCGGGGATTCACCATCAGCTCTTCGTGGTTGAGATGCACCATGAACTGCATGTTGCGCTTGGCGCACCAGGCTTCCATGCGCTGGTAAAAATTGTCGCGGAACATGCCCGACCACACGTCGAAATAATCCGCCTTGGCGCGGCGGGCATCCTCAGAAAGCTCCGGCTGAAAGAAGCCGGCGATGTAGGGGGTCAGGTCGTAGCCCTTCTTCTCTTTGAACGTTTCGAGCAGCCTGGGCGTCCAGGGCATGAAGCCGGTGAAATCCGTTTCATCGCCGCGGAAACCGATGACGGTCTTTCCAAACTCGTCGCCGAGGAGTTTTTCGTACTGGCCGTAGATGACGTTGAGGTAGGTGTCGGTGGCGGCGGGATCGAGGTAATCGATGAGGGAGTAGAGCGAATCCTTGTCGTTGGTGTCATCGTCGCGGTTGACGAAGCGCGTGGGCGAGGAGCGGTAGATGTGGCGAACGAGGGTGAGGGTCCAGGGGGTGTCGTCGGGGGCCTTCCACGACAGCTTGCCGGCGGCGGGCAGGGGGACGACGAGCGACTTTTCCGCTCCCCCCGCGCGGCCGCCACGGCCCCGCGGGGCCGAGAGAATCTTGGTGGTGCCCGGCGGAACGGGGAGTGTCAGCGTCTGGCCAGCGACCACCTGATAGCGCGGCTCGCCGGGGCTGCCGACGAAGAGGACTTCGGAGGTGGTGCCGCTGGGGCCGGTGAACTTGAGAATGCCGGCGGTGGGCATGGGGATTTCCGTGCCTTCGGCGGCGGCGGGCGAATCGGCGGCGGGGCTGGCAACGATGCCGAGGACGTCCGGGGGCAATTGCGCGGCAAGGGTCTCGCCGGGCTTCACGCTGTAGTGGCCATCCGCGATGATTCCCTGCATCCCCAGCTGCGGATAGTTCCTGGAAATCAGCCCGCCCGCGAATCCGTCGGGATAGCCCGCGTCGCCCTCGATCCACACCTTCATGCCGCGGGCTTTGCATTGTTCGACGGCAAATTTGACGATGTCGAGGTATTCGGGCGTGAAGTATTTTGGACGCAGCCCGCGGGAGTTGTTGATCATGTACACCGTCGCGCCGTTGGCGTGCAGGTGCTCGATATCCGCGGCAATCCGCTCCTTCGTCTGCTGTCCGCCCCATATCGCCCAGTGAATCGCCCCATATTCTGCCGGCGGATTGGCAAACGACGCGGCGGCTTCGGCGACCGTGGGCGTCACCACATGCTGCCAGTCAGAGGGGGCGGAGGTCTGGGCCACGGCGAGGGAACCCAGCGGGCCAACAAGCAATGCGGCAAGCAACGCGGCGGTTTTCATAGCGGCACCCGGGTGAGATCTGCAGAGAAATGAAGAAGTAAGATTGACGGCCAGCCCGTCCCGTTATTACATACCACCTGCAAGCCGCCGTCCAATGCGGCGTTTGGCCAGCAGAAACCTCCTGGAAGGATGACCATGAAGAAAACCCTGGGCGCGGCGATGGTGGGCGGAGTGGTCCTGGCAATTTCCCTGGCGGCGGCACCGGGCGGGGCCGGCGCGACGGGGGCAGCTGCCTCCCAACCGGCCACCAAACCCCCCAGCCCCGTCGCCGACGGAGCCAAGCCCGTCAAACTCGCCGGCGATTTCAAATTCACCGAAGGCTCCTGCTCCGACAAAGCCGGCAACGTCTTCTTCATCGATCAGCCCAACGACCGCATCATGGAATGGTCCGTCGATGGCCAACTCTCCACCTTCCTCCATCCCAGCGGCTATTCCAACGGCATGTCCTTCGACGCCCAGGGCAACCTCATCTCCTGCGCCGATGAACACAACCAGCTCTGGTCCATTGCCCCCGACAAAACCATCACGGTCCTGGTCAAAGATTTCAACGGCAAACTCCTCAACGGCCCCAACGATGTCTGGATTCGCCCCGACGGCGGCATGTACCTCACCGACCCGCTCTACGCCCGCGACTGGTGGAACGGCATCCGCGACAAGACCTCCCAGCAGCCGGGCAAATATGTCTACTTCCTCGCGCCCGATCACAAAACCCTCAGCACCGTCATCACCGACTTCAACACCCCCAACGGCATCATCGGCACGCCCGACGGAAAAACGCTTTACTGCTCCGACATCAATGGCCGCAAAACCTGGCAGTATGTGATCCACGACGATGGCAGCCTCTCGGACAAAAAACTCTTCGCCAACGCCGGATCGGACGGCATGACCATCGACTCCGACGGCAACATCTACATGACCGGCCGGACCATGACCATCTGGAACAAAGAGGGCGTCCAGCTCGACAGCGTCCAACTGCCGAAAAGCTCCGCCAATGTCTGCTTCGGGGGAAAGGATGGGCACATGCTCTTCATCTGTGGCGGCGATTCGGTGTACAGTTTGGCGATGAAGACGCACGGCGTGGGTTCGCAGTAACCACCGCCAGTCGGCCGGCGCTGCGGCAGGCCCTCCGCCGCGGCGAACGTGCTGCGCCGCATTCGCTTCTCTCCACATCCACCAGGCGGCTTCGTCAGCGATCACGCGGGCGCGGCTGCTGCATCGGTCACGATCGCCTGGCCGCACTCCGGGCAGCGCGTTGCTTCCAGCTTGTGCAGGTTGTAGTGGCACCGGGGGCAGCGCGGTTCTTCGACGTCGATGGAGAACTTAAGCTGGCAGGCGGAGCACGCGGATTCTCCCAGCGGCAGCTCCTGGCTTTGGCCGCAACGCGGGCAGAACAGGCGAAGCGTCGTCGCGACGGCCGAGACGGGGTCTGGCGCCTTGAGCAGGGAGAACTTGCTCAGCGCAAAGACCGCCAGCGCCCCCGCAATGCCCAGCCCAAACGTCGCGCCCAACGCCAGCTCGATCGTCGGATCATACCCAAAAAGGTTCCAGATCATCACCAGCAGCACCACCGCCGCCAAGCTCAGCGACCCCACGCTCACGCCTTGAATCGCTCGCCCCACGAAGTTCATCCGCGGCAGAAACACCACCGGCACCAGGTTAAAAAACATGGCCGCCAGCATCCCCGTCCCCGCCAGGTTGGAGAACACCCGATCGTAGGCATAGTACGTCCGCATCGAGTCGTACCACACAAACGCCGGAAACGCCGCCAGCATGAGGCCGGTCAACAACCACCCGGTCACGGAAAACAGGCGCAACCAAGGCCGCTCGAACGTCACGAACCCCACGAACGCGCCCCCCAGCAGGAGCCCCTCCACCAGCGCCCCCGCCATCACATTTTCCATCTGGCGCGGGTGTCCCCCCACCAGCGCGAGCAGCCCCACAAATACCAACAGCGCCACTCCCGTGACCACCAGGAAGGCGATCAGAAAAATCCGCTTGACCGCCAACGCTACCGGACCCGCCTCACCAACCTTCACGCCCATCCGCATGCCCTCCAGCAACGAACCGCCCTCCCCTTACGCCCTCCACCCTACTCCGGTTCGGCCGCCGGCTGATACGCGGCGATGATCTTTGCCTGCACCTGCGGCGGCACCACGTCGTAGTGCGAAAACTCCATCACAAAACTCCCCTGCCCGCTCGTCACGCTCCGCAACTGGTTGTTGTAGGTCATCACCTCCGACAGCGGGGCCGTCGCCCGGATCAAGGCCATTCCCGCGGCCAGCGTGTCCACGCCGTTGACCCTTCCCCGCCGCCCGTTGAGGCCGCCCGTAATGTCCCCCACCTTGCCTTCCGGCACCCGGATCTCCATGTCCACCACGGGTTCGAGCAGCGCCGGGCGGGC
>CALCHA010000537.1 GCA_937901265.1 uncultured Phycisphaerales bacterium | reverse complement strand
GCCGCGATCGCCTCGCGCAGGTGCCCCACATCCTCGTTGCCACGATCGGGATCGCCGGGAAATCCTGCCCGCGCACGTACGCCAGCGCCACCTGCCCCGTGGTGGTTCCCGCCCGCGCCGCCAATTCCTGGGCCCGCGCCAGCCGCCCGCGCGAGACCGCATTGTCATACGCCTTCGTCCCCTTCTGCCCGCCCGTCGCGAAATACCCCTGCGCCGCCGCCGTATAACAAAATGCCGGAATGCCCGTTTGCGTCTGCCACGCGACATCCGCCGGCCGCAGGAAGCGCGTCGCCGGGTCTGCCGTCGCCTCCGCCGCATTGGGCTCGGCCAGGCTGAACTCCGGCTGCGACGCCACAAACCCCATGTTCACCTGCCCCGCGTTGCTCAGGCCCGCCGCATAGCGGTTGGCCGCCTCCACCCGATGGCGCAACCAGTTGCTCTCTCCGAAGTAGCGAATCCATCCTTCCGCCACGGCCTCATTCATCATGTCGATGATCTCCTCCACCGGCACGCGCGGGTCGTCGCGGTGCAAAAAGTAGAGGTCGATCGTGTCCACCGCCAGCCGCTCGAGGCTTTCCTGGATGTCCCGCCGCACCACCTCCGGCGAGAGGTACTTGTTGGGCCGCGGATAAAAGGGCTCGGCGGAATGGCCCCCCTTGGTGATGACCACCACCTGCCGCCGATCCCCGCGAGCCTTGAGAATATGCCCCACCGCGCGCTCGCTGGCCCCCAGCCCCTCCTCTTTCCAGGCCGCATAGATGTGCGCCGTGTCCAGCACATTTCCCCCCGCCTCGCGATAGACATCGTAGAGCTCGCCCACCCGCGCGGGATCGCAGCGGCTGCCCCAATACACGGTCCCCATTGCCAACTCCGCCACCCGCAAGCTCGTTCCCGGTATCAGCAGTTTCTTAAGCATCCCCCAAGCATACCGCGCTTTTTGGGCAATGGCGTGGAAATTTCCACGAAGCTGTACCCAGCCGTTTCTATGCCCCGGTCGCCGTCCTGCTCACACCCCCTCACGCCCCGGCTCCGCCACGACCCACGCCCGCAGCCGCAGCGTCTTCTGCGTCAGCGGCAGCCGCGTCGGACAGACATAGGAACACAACCCGCATCCCAGGCAGTGCAGCGCCTCCCGCGCCGCTCGCGCGCCCAACGGATCCGGCGACGTCGGCAGGCCCCCGCCCGGCGTCAGCGGTGCCGCCGCCACAAACCGCTGCGCACGATCCGCCAGCTCCATCAGATGAATCGGAATCAGCGACGTCGGGCAGACATCCACACACCACCCGCAGGCAATGCAGGGATAGGGCGACTCGTTCACCGGCGGCTCGCGCACCGCCAGCGAATCCGTCCACGCCGTCACCACCGCCCCCGAATCTCCTTCCACCGCCACCTCCTCCCCCGCCAGCATCCCGTTGGCGATGATCTGCCGCTGCGCTGTGCGGATGTGGTACTGGTTCAGCAGCTCCACCACCGGCGCGCCCAGCTTTGCCAGCACCAGCAGTGGCGTCGGCGGGCCCTTCGTGTTCGGCGGGGCCGAGGCGCGATCAAAGAACAACTGCACCGGCCGGTGGGTGAACAGTTCCCCCGTCCGCACATACCGCCCGAAAGCCCACGCGGTCACCGGGTCCAGCAGCACCCGGTTGTTCCGCGATGGCAGATGCCCCACCTGCAGCCGTCGGCCGAAGAGCGCCCGTATCAGCAGCGTCGGATGCGCCTGCGGGTAGCGGTTCAACAGCGGCCGCACCTCGTAGGGCGTCGCCTCATGCCCCGGCCGATTCCTCGCCCCCTGCCGCCACAGCTTGCGCGTCCGCCCATCATGCTTGTCCACCGCCGCGATGACCCGCTCCCCACGCAGCGATCGCTGAATCGCCGACAGCCCCGCCCGCAAGTCCTCAATCGCCAGCCGGCTCAGCGCCTCGGAGAGGGCAAACTCCGGCTGCGTCGGCAGCAGGTTCAACACCAGCGCCCGGCAACGCCGCCCCTCCAGATCACGCAACTGCTCCACCAGCGCGGGCGTCACCCCCGACGTTCGCCCGATCCCCAGCCGTTCGAGCACCCCCACCAGCTCCGCCCGCGTGTGCGGTGCCCGCGCCGATTGCTCGTGCGGCAACTGCGCCGCCCCCGCCGGCGCGTTGAGCATCTCCCCCGGCGTCCATGCCGCCGGGCCAAACACCAGCCCCCCCGGCATCGCCTTGGTCCGCATGAAAAACCGCAACATTCGCTTATGGTAGGGGGCGATGGGCGATTTGGGAAAAGAGTGGCGAGGAAAGAAACGCCCGGACCAACATTTGCGATTGTGGGCCGGCGACGTAAAATACGGGGTAGTACCTCCGGCGGGGGAGGTGGATCAGCGGCGTTCTCCGTCGCGACGGAATGCCCGGACGGGCTAAACGAGCGAGGAGGATCGATTTTGGCAGGCATGAAAACCGATGTTTCAACCCAAGCGAACGTGATTCACCAGTTGCAGCACGCCGCTCAGCAGTACAAGATCATTACCTCCGATGAGGATATTATTTCTCGCACGGGCGAGCAGATTGTTCGTGCGTGCAAGCTGGAAATGACTGCCAGCGCATGGGCTCAGAACTTCGTCCTTATGGCCCGGCATGTCCATGGCTGGTGCAAGGATCGGCAGGAAAAGGTGGCGCTGGCACTGGTCGAGCTACGGAGCGACAAGACGGTTTTCTTGATCATTCCCAGCAGCGAAGAATACGATTTTGATCTGGGTCTGGAACAATCTCGGCTCGATATCCACCTCAACACGCGCGGCGGCATTGGCTATGCCGAAACCCGGCAGATTCCTGCTTGGGAGATAGAACGGTTCGTCGCTCGGACCGCGTTTCGGATTTTTCCGCTGGACAGCGAAACAGGGGGTTAATTGGCTTCGGTCCAAGATCATCTTGACCAGTGGGAACACAACCGGAGGTTTCTCCAAACCATCGATCCTGCGTATCCAGACTGGATCGTCACAGCGTCCCTCTATTCCATGCTTCACCTGGTTGAGGCTCTCTTGACCGCCGATAGAGCAAAGGCGCGGAGTCGTCATCAAGACCGACTTCAGATCCTTCAGGCGGAACAGCGCTACGAGAAAATCTACGAGTCTTTTCACGTGCTTTATGATCTGTCCCACGTGACCCGGTATTCGGCCGCCCCTTCCAAATGGATCACGGCGGAGAAAATTCAAAAGCGGGTGATTGGCGGCCTCGTTCAGCCGATCGAAAAGTCGGCGTGCAAGCTTTTGTCCGCGGCAAAACCTCCCATTGTCGTGGCGGATCTCCCCGCCATATCCCTTAAAGCCGCCCCTCCGAATTGACGGTGGCCGCCGCATCATCCTGTGCCACCTCGGCCACCGCCCGGGCTCGTCGGCTGGCGTACCGGACGGTTCGGCGTTCGGTATTTAGGGGGCGTTGTCGGTGATTCGGGCCTTTCCGCTCTTGATGAGGCGCGGGCCGGTGGGGCAGCGTGTGAGCAGGGGGCAGTTGGTGCAGTTCGGGCGTCGGGCGGTGCAGACTTCGCGGCCGAGGAAAATCAGGCGGTGCGAAAAATTCGTCCACTCCGCCTGCGGCACCAGCTTCATCAGGTCCTGCTCGATCTTCACCGGGTCCTTCTGCCGCGAGAATCCCAGCCGCTGCGACAGCCGCGTCACGTGGGTGTCCACCACCACCCCCACGTTTTGTCCGAACGCATTGCCCAGCACCACGTTGGCCGTCTTGCGCCCCACGCCGCGCAGCGCCGTCAGCGCCTCCATCGTGTCTGGCACCGCGCCGCCGTGGTGCGCCACGATGTCTCCGGCCGCCGAGCGAATCGACTTGGTTTTCGCCCGGAAAAATCCCGCCGACTGGATCAGCTTCTCGACCTCCGCGGGATGCGAGAGCGCCAGCGCCTTGGGCGTCGGATAGTGCTTGAACAGCGCCGGCGTCACCAGGTTCACCCGGGCGTCGGTGCATTGCGCCGAGAGAATCGTCGCGACCAGCAGTTCAAAGGCATTGCGATGATGCAGCGCACATTGCGGCGTGGGATAACGCTGGCGCAAAATCTCCAGCACCTCGTCCATCCGCTGCCGCTTTGCGCCCAGAGTCTCTGCCATCGCCTTACCCCTCCTCGCGCCGCGCCCCATCCACCGCCGGTGCGGAAATCACCAGCATCCCCAGCAGCAGCCAGAATTTCACCTGCCCCAGCCGCTCCGAGAGCACGTGCAATTGATCAAAGGTCTGCTTCTCGGGTGGAGCGAACGTCGCCACCGCCGGTGCGGTCGCGGCGAGTTCCCGCACCCGCTCGCGCGTCGTCCACACCTTCGGCCGCACGTAGCCCAGATCCGCCAAGGCCGTCAGCCCCAGCAGCACATAAAGCACCGCCAGCACATGCGCCCCTCGCGTCGGCCGCCGCAGCCGCACCAGCAACCCCACCAGCAGCAGGAACAGCGCCGCCACCTCGACATACGCAAAGGCGTTGAGCATGTTGCCGAAAATCTCGCCCCCGGTCTCGTTGGCCATGTCCAGCGGCGGGGAGGTGATGCCGGGCATGGACACGTGCGCGGTGCGGGTCGTGCGGAAGACCATCGGTGCCGCCACCGCCAGCGCCAGCATCCCCCCAAAGTAGGCCGCCATCCCCAGCCACCACGCCACCCCCGCCCCTCGCCGCCAATAAATCGATCGCATGCCCACGGCCCAAGTCTACGTCCCCGCCTCCCCCGTCGCAACGGCAGGCTGCCGCTTGTCAAACGGCGGCAGGTTCGTTACAAAGGTGGGCTTTCCACGCGGCTGGAGAAGCCCTGCGCACAGGGTCCGTCTCCGTCGCCCCTTGACCGCGGATGCTCGTGAAATTCATCCTTGTTGATCATCTTCTCGACATCGAGCCGCGAAAACGCATCGTGATGGCGAAAAATGTCTCGATGGCTGAGGAATACCTCGCCGACCACTTCCCCGGCTTTCCCGTGCTCCCCGGCGTCCTGATGCTTGAAGCCGCCGTGCAGACCGCCGCCTGGCTGATCCGCGAAGCCTTCGATTTCGCACACTCCCTGATCCTCCTGAAAGAAGCCCGCGGCGTCCGCTATGGCACCTTCGTCTCCCCCGGCCAGACCCTCACCCTCACCGCCGACGCAGTCGATATCGCCCCCCACCGCTCCGATTTCAAAGTCAAAGGAGCCGTCAACGGCCAAACCGCCATCACCGCCCGGATCGAGCTTTTCCACCTCAACCTCGCCACCGACAATCCCGGCCTGGCCGGCACCGATCAACGTTCCCTCGCTGTCCAGCGCGAACGCTGGCAGATCTTCACCCAACGGACCCCGGCAGTCGGCGCTTCCACCCGCGGCGTCGGTTCCGCAAGCTAGTCCCCCTTCTTCGGAGTCGCACCATGCCCATGTCCCGTGATGAAGTTTTCGCCAAGGTCAAGGACGTCCTCACCACCGCTCTCGCCGTCGACGACGACGAGGTCACCCCGCAGGCCAAGCTCTCCGAAGACCTTGGCGCGGAATCCATCGACTATCTCGACATCCAGTTCCAGCTCGAGAAAGCCTTCGGCATCAAGATCCCCAAGGGCGAACTCACGCCGGAAAATATCTTCTCCAATCCCGAGTTCGTGCAGAACAACAAAATGACCCCCAAGGGCCTCGCCGAGCTGCGCCTCCGCATGCCCTTCGCCGATCTCTCGACCTTCGAAGCGGATCCCGACATCAACAACTTCCGCGACGTCTTCACGGTCGACACGCTCGTGAGCTACGTCATGACCAAGGTCAACCCCTGACGAGTTTCAAGGCCGACGTTTCGAGTTTCAAGAACCGCTCGAAATTTGAAACATGAAACTCGAAACTCGAAGCTGGAAACTCGGATGCGCTGGATCTGGATCGACAAGTTCGAGCACTTTGAAGTCAACGTTGCCGCGCGCGCCGTGAAAAACGTGTCGCTGGCCGAGGAACACCTCCACGACCACGTCCCGGGCATCCCCGTCATGCCCGCCTCGCTGATGATCGAAGGCATGGCCCAGACCTCCGGCATCCTCGTCGGCGCGGCGCGCAGCTTCCGGGAAAAGGTCATCCTCGCCAAGATCAACAAGGCGACTTTTTCGCGGTTGGTGCGTCCCGGCGACCAAGTGGTCTATGCGGCGAAAATCGTCAACGTCACCGAGCAGGGGGCCTCCATCGAGGGCACCATCACCGTCCGCACCTCCATCGCCGGAGCCCTCCAGGAACTGCCCGTCGGCACGATCGATATGATGTTCTCGCACATCGACAACAACATGGCCGGCACCAGGTTTCCAGACTTCAACTTCGTCTTTAACGCGCAGTTCATGGAGCTGTTTGAGACCTATCGCCGCGATTTGAACCTGGCGATGCCGGGGTGAGGCGGCAGTGCGAGGGGTGGGCCGCGCGGGTGATGCAGGGCGTGGGGAACTTTCGGAGAGCGGAGGCGTCAGAGGGTGAGGGGCAGTGAGGAGGCGCGGATGCACATGCGGATAGCAGCGGCGGCGGTGCTGGTGCTGGCGGGAGCGGTGCGCGGGCAGGCCACGCAGCCGGCAAGGCAGTGGGACGGGGTGCTCACGGGGCTTTCGAGCGAGGTGTTCGCGCAGCGCGAGGCGGCGCAGCGATCGCTGGAGAAGGCGACATGGCCCGATGTGGAGACCTTGCGCCAGTTGGCCAAAGGCACGACCGATGCGGAGGTGAAGGCGCGGTTAGCCCAGCAGATTGAGCGCTTGGAACTGGAGAACATGGTCCATCCGCCGCCGGTGTCGCTGGAGGTCAAAGGAGCGGGAATCGAGGATCTGGCGGCGGCGTTTTCCAAGGCGACGGGCGTGGCCTGGACGACCTGGCCCGGTTCCCCCAAGGCCGGGCCGTGGACGCTCACCGCCCAGGAGCGGCCACTGTGGGACGTCTTCATGGCGCTGGAGCGGCAGGCGTCGTTGCACGTGCAGAATTCGGAGGGGAAGGTGCTGCTTCAGGCGGGGCCGATGCGGCCGGGCGGGCTGGGGCCGATTGATGGGGACTGGACCGAGACGGTGGCGGGGGATTATCTGTTTTATGTGGGGATGGCGCGGGAGACGCGGCTGGTGATGGTCAACGGGGCCCCGCGGGCCGTGGAGGATCCGCGGCCGACGATCAAGTTGGAGTATGGCTTTCGTGGCGATCCGCGGCTGCGGCTGGTGCGCTGCGGGATGCCGGAGATCGAGAAGATCGTCGATGATGAGGGACAGGTGCTGTATGTGCGACCCACCGCGCGGGCCCATTCATTTGCCGGGGTGGAACCGGCGCTGCCGGAGCTCAACACGGCGCTGAGTTTTCCCGCGCCGCCGGGTGCCCGGCGGAAGGTGACGATCAGCGGGCGAATGCAGGTGCTCGAAGCGCTGGAGCGGGAGCGCGTGGAGCTGAAGGAAGTGACCGCGGTGCAAAGCGATCCGGTGATCGCCGGCGGCCGTGCGTGGCGGATCTGGGCGGGGGAGATGCGCGGGAGGAAGTGGGTGGTGAACGTGCAGAAGATCGGGGGCGGTGGGGTGCCCTATACGTATATCCCCGTGTCGATACGGGTGGAAGATGCGGCGGGCGTCATTCTGTGGGACGGACAGGCCGACGGGCTGGTGTCGGCGACCGTGACGGCGGGCCCGCTCAAGCTGCCGCTGAAGGCGATCTTCACGGCGGCGACCTCGAAGGTGGGCACGCGCTGGGTGGCCTTCGAGTTCAAGGATGTGCCGGTGCCAGCGGCGGGCAGGGGACCGGGCGAAGTCTCCTTGCCGGCCGAGCTTGGCTTGCCCCAGGGGAATCGCTGAGGCGGCGCTGTAGCGGGAGAATCGCTGCGGCGGATCTGGCGGACGCTGACGAGGGCGGTAAGGGTGTGCGGAATCGCGCTGCGAGTTGCTACAATACGGGCATGGAACTGACGCCGGAACAAGAAGCGTATTTGAAGAAGCTTGCGGACCCGAAGTATTACGGGGAGCAGGATGAGAATGGGGTGGATTTTTCGCTGCTCGATAGGTTGATGGAAATGCCGGTAGCGGAGCGGATTGCGATGGGAGGGCGGGCGCGGAGGAGTGCCTTGCGCGTGAGGGCCATAGGGGCGGCGGGACATGAACGAAGAATTTGAGCAGATTGCGGAAATTTTTCAGCGGCACGGGGCGGACTTCATGGTGATCGGGGGACAGGCGGAGTTGCTGCATGGCAGTTCGCGGGTGACGTATGACGTGGACTTTTGTTATCGGCGGACGCCGGAGAACCTGGTGAGGGTTGTGGCGGCGTTGAAGGAATTGCAGCCGACGTTGCGCGGGGCCCCGAAGGATTTGCCCTTCATCCTCGATGAACGAACGTTGGCGATGGGTACAAATTTCACCTTCGACACGGAGCTGATGCCGTTGGATTTGCTGGGGTATGTTGAACCGTTTGGGGGATTTGAAACGCTGGAGGCGCGGGGGGTGGTTTTTCGCAGTGGCGAGTTGCGATTGCTCACGATTTCGCTGGATGATTTGTTGGCTATTAAGAAGCATGTCAACCGCGCGAAGGACCAGGAATCAATTATTCAACTGACGGCTTTGGTTGCGCGTCGCGAGCAGGGGAAAACGGCGCGGCGCGATTAACGGGTGCTACTGCCCGCGCGAGCGTTTAGGCCCGCGGCGGACTTTCTTCTGCTGCGGGGTCATCGCCTTGCGCGGGGTGTCGCCCAGCGCGCTCGTGGAGGCCATGCGGTTCGACATCGCGCTCGAGAGGGCGGCCGTGAGGTCGGTGGTGTCGTCACGCGGAGGCGTCGAGCCTGCGGCGGCCGGCGCTGTGGCAGCTTTCGCTTTGACCTGCTTGATCTTGTCGCGCAGCTCGGCGGCCTTTTCGAATTCGAGGTTTTCGGCGGCGGAGAGCATTTCGTCTTCCAGAATCCGCAGCATCTCCGAAGCGTCGTATTCCCCTTCCGATTCGGCCACCATCTCGCGGGCGGTGCGACGGGCCTTGAGCTCCACGTCGATGCCGTGGCGAATCGCTTTTTGAATCGTCGTCGGCGTGATCCCGTGCTCCACGTTGTACGCTTCCTGAATGCCGCGGCGACGGTTCGTTTCATCCATCGCTCGCTGCATCGAGGGGGTGATGGCGTCGGCGTAAAGATACACCTGCGCGCCGACGTTCCGCGCACACCGCCCGATCATCTGGATCAGCGACGTTTCGCTTCGCAAAAATCCCTGCTTGTCGGCGTCCAGAATCGCCACCATCGAAACCTCCGGCAAATCCAGCCCTTCGCGCAAAAGGTTGACCCCAATAAGCACATCAAACGTCCCTTCGCGCAGCTCGCGCAGAATCTCCACGCGGTCGAAGGTCTGGATTTCGGAGTGCAAATATTTCGATCGCAGGCCCGCCTCGGCCATGTAGTGGGCCAGATCCTCGGCGAGGCGCTTGGTGAGCGTGGTGACGAGGGTGCGTTCGCCACGGGCGGTGCGGAGCTTGGTTTCGGCGATGAGATCTGCGACCTGGCCGGTGGCGGGGCGGACTTCGATCTGCGGGTCCACCAGCCCGGTGGGGCGGATGACCTGCTCGACGACTTCGCCGCCGGTGAGACCCAGCTCAAATTTGCCCGGCGTGGCGGAGACGAAGAGCACCTGGTTCCACATGCCCATGAATTCCTCGAAGCGCATCGGGCGGTTGTCCAGGGCGGAGGGCAGGCGGAAGCCATGGTCGATGAGCGTTTCCTTGCGGTGGCGGTCGCCGGCGTGCATGGCGTTGATCTGCGGGATGGTGACGTGGGATTCGTCGATGATCAGGAGGAAATCCTTGGGGAAGTAATCGACGAGGGTGTTGGGTTTGGCCCCCGGGGGCGAGCCGGAGAGGTGCCGGGAGTAGTTTTCGATTCCCGCGCACATGCCGGTTTCGTGAAGCATTTCGAGGTCATACTTGGTGCGTGCGAGGAGCCGCTGGGCTTCGAGGAGTTTGCCCTGCATGCGCAGCTGTTTGACGCGTTCATCGAGTTCCGCCCGGATGTCGACGATCGCGCGGACGAGGTTGTTTTCGTCGGTGACGTAGTGCTTTGCGGGGAAGATGAAGATCTGTTTTTCTTCGGTGAGCAGCTCGCCGGAGATCGGGTTGATGTGCCAGATATTTTCGATGTCGTCGCCGAACATTTCAACGCGGAAGGCGGTGGTTTCGTAGGCGGGAAAAATTTCGACGACATCGCCGCGGACGCGGAAGGTGCCGCGCTTGAACTCGATGTCGTTGCGGTCATATTGCAGATCGATCAGCGCGTGGAGGATGTCTTCGCGGTTGAAGGGGACGCCCTTGGTGATCGACAGCACCTTCTTTTTGTACTCCTCCGGCGAGCCCAACCCGAAAATGCAGGAGACGGAGGCGACGACGGCGACGTCCTTGCGGGACATCAGCGACGTGGTGGTGGCGAGGCGCAGGCGGTCGAGATCGTCGTTGC
>CALCHA010000536.1 GCA_937901265.1 uncultured Phycisphaerales bacterium | reverse complement strand
TGCAGCAGGTGCCTTCGGCGATGGGGGCGGCGGCACAGGAAGCGCGGGCGGGGGTCAGCTTGCCGCAGTTTTTTGCGGCAGAGCCGGTCGCGGGCTGTCCCTACCAGGTGGGTGGTCTGTGCACGGCGCGCGAGGCGCGGCCGCTGGGATGCCGGATCTATTTTTGCGATGAGTCGGCCCGGGGTTGGGAGAATGACCTGTATGAGAAGTATCATGGCATGCTGCGGGCCGTGCATGAACGCTTTGCGGTGCCTTATCGGTATATCGAGTGGCGGGCAGCGCTGCGGGAGATGGCGGGTGATCTGGCGGAGGAGCGCTGATGCGCGTTGAGGTCCTGTTTTTGTGTGCGGCGGCGGCGGCGAGCATGGGGGCTTCGGCGACGGTGCGCCAGTCCGCCAGCGCCCCGGGCGGGGCGGCGAGCTCGCAGGCGGCGGCGCTATCGGACGGCATGGCCGCAAACATCGATCGGGCGATGGCGTCGACGATGAACGTGACCCTGCAGAACGACCCGCTCAAGAACGTCTTCGCCAACCTGCGCAAAAGCACGAACACGAACCTGGTGGTGAACTGGGCGGCGCTGGCCCGCGCGGGCATCACGCCGGAGACGCCGGTGACGCTGACGCTGAAGGGGGCGACTTATGAGGAGGTGGTGCGCTGCGTGCTGGAGACGTTGCCGCTGAAGGGGACGCGGGGGAATTACGCGGTGGGGGGCAACACGCTGGAGGTGACGACCAACGCGGAGCTGTCCAAGGGCGCCTCGCCGCAGTTGTTCCAGATCGAGCGGGCGATTCTTTATTCCCCGACCGGCCGGGCGACACCGGCGCAGGAGGCGGAGCATGCGCGGCTGGTGGGACGAGTGGTGGAGTCGGAGCTCTTGCGGGCGGGCGAGCCGCTGGACAAGAAGGCGGGGCGGGCGGTGGCGGTGAAGGGGACGTCGCTGGCGGCGAATGTGTCGGATCGCGGGCAGGCGATCCTGGAGGGGGTGCTGTCGCGCTTTGCCCAGCCGGTGAAGCCCAACGCGCCGGTGGCGAACGTGCTCCTGACGCGCAAGGGGCGTGACACGGAGGCGGCGCTGCGCAAGCTGGTGAGCGGGCCGGGGGATCTGGCGGCACTGGCGAAGGACCCCGCGAAGGCGGCAACGTTCAACGTGGTGGTCTTGCCGGCGGCGGCGGCGGAGCTGGCCAAGCCGCAGCCGGGGGAGCTCGGGGAGCAGATCACGCCGGGGGGCACGGTGCTGATCGGCACCGCGGAGGAGATGGCGTTGCGCTGGCCGCTGGTGGTGTTTGATTTGCGGGATGTGATCAAGCGGACCATCGCGCGGGCGGCCAAACCCCAGCCCGGAGTGGGCGAGGTGCAGGATCGGCTGGTGAAGGCGATTCAGGCGGCGGTGGCGGCGCCGGGGGTGGCGGCGAGCGGGGGCCGGTGGGGCGACATCGGCACCGCCGACGGCACGGGGCCGGCGATGGTGGTCTCGGATGGGTTGCTGCTGGTGGTGGCGCCGGTGGCGGTGCAGGAGCAGATCGCGGCGGAGGTCGCGAAACTGTATAAGTGAGACGTCCGAAGTTCGAAGTCTCAAGCGAAAAGATGGGAGGCGTTGTGCCGAGTCTGGAGCAGTTGCTGGTGTTGCTGGAGGCGGACCCGGGGGATGCCTTTTTGCGTTATGGCGTGGCCATGGAATATGCGAAGCAGGGTCGCGCGGAGGAGGCGGTGGCGGCATTCGCGGAGCTGCGCCGGCGACATCCGGACTATGTGCCGGGGTACTTCATGGGAGCACGGGCGCAGGAGCAGGCGGGCGAGGTGGAGGCGGCGAAGGGGCTTTATCGGGAGGGTATCGCGGTGGCGCATCGAGTGGGCGATGAGCATGCGGCCAGCGAAATGGGCACGGCGCTGATGGCGATTGAGTGAAGCCTCAGCCTTTTCCGAGAAACTCCCGCAGGCCCGGCGTCGGCCGAAAGAAGTATTCACGACCGTGTCGGGATTCGATTAAGTATCCTTTTTCCGCCATGGCAAACAGATCGGTACGCGCGGTCTGGTAGACGACGTGATGATTGTTTTGGTGTTCGCGGATGGTATAGAGGGCATCCGGGTGGCGAAGCGCATGACCAAGTAGAGCAAGCTGGCGATGATTGAGGTCCGCGCGCAGGCGGATCAGCTGCTCAGTCTCTTTCAATTCATTCGTTTTTCGCTGAATATATGCGTGGAGCTCGTCCATCGCCCGATGCATTACGTCCAAATGGTACAAGATGAAATAGGTGAGGTCGTTATCGTCGCTTTCCGTGTAGAGAAACGCACGGCCGTAACGAATGGGTGCCTTTCTCACAACTTGAGAGATCGATACAAACTCGCACAGCCAGTCGCCGGAGTTTAGCATGGACCAGTAAAAAAGTGCGCGCGCACATCGGCCGTTCCCATCTACGAAAGGATGATCGTAGGCCAACCAGAAGTGGAGGATTATGGCGCGCACGATGGGATGCAGAAAACCCTGAGTCGCTTTCCCGTTGGCAAACTCGCACATGCTTTTAAGTCGTTCCGGAAGTTCCGCGGCGGCCGGTGGCCGATGCAGTACGTCTCCGTACGGAGTCTCAATGCGAACATTTTCTTGTCCGTGCCGCAATCGGCCGACAGCATCAGGTTTGTCCATTGCATCGCGTGTTAGAATTGTGTGAAGGTCGAAGATGAATTCCGGGGAGAGTGTTTCGGCTTTTCGTGCTCGAATCGCCTCCATCGCCCGATAGTTATTTAAAATCATCTGTTCGCTTACGTCTCGTGGCGTACGCCCACTTCGAAGCATTTGTTTGGCAACTTCACGGGTGGTTGCTGCTCCTTCGAGCTGGCTCGAGGTGATTGCCTCTTCAGTCAGGGAACGGATGACGTACTCTTCACGCATGGAGCGGTTGATGCCTGTGTCGAGCGAAAGGACGGCACCTCCCGTTCCGCGGTCACGCTGCTGGAGAAGGGACAACACTGGATCTGGTGTTACGTACATACAGGGTCGGCCGTCCGTCGAGCGCAGGGGAACGTCCTTTAAAAGAAAGCGGCGCGCAAGTTTTAGCCCAAACCACCAC
>CALCHA010000535.1 GCA_937901265.1 uncultured Phycisphaerales bacterium | reverse complement strand
GAAAGCTTCAGCAGGACGACGCCGTGGCGCGGGATGGATTGGGTGACGGCGTTGAGGGAACCGGCGGGGCCGCGGACGGAGATGTCTTTTTGACGCCAGAGGTCGCGGGCGGTTTGGTCGCCGGTGATTTTCAAGTCGGCGTATTTAAGTGTGTAGGGTCTCTCCAACTCCGACCGGTTGAAGATGCCCACGGCCTTGCTGCCATCGGCCATGTCCTTGGCCCAGACTTCGATGCCCTTGTCCCTGAGGATCCGGGACGCCTGCTGCCCGAGTTCGTCCTGGTTCACGGCGAGGACTTCATCATTCGACAGCAGCGAGAGGGTGAAGGGGTCCATCTTGGTCATGTCGCAGCCGATGAGCAGCGGGGCGTCGAGCAGACACCACATGGAAATGTGCGTGGTCATTTCGTTGGCCGACAGGCCCTGCGTCGGGTTGTTGCCCGAGCCGATGGCGGTGCGGCCGACGACCAGCATGTCGGGGTCGTTCCAGTGGCCGGGGCCGGCATATTTTTCGCGGCCGACCTGCTGGTCGATGATGTTGGTGAGGGAGCGCCAGTTGGCGGAGATGTCGCCGGTGGTGCGCCACGAGTTGCCGCCGACGGAGGGTGCCCATTGGCCGACATCCTGCTGGCCATACTGGCACAGGGAATAAAAGATGTCGCGGTCCGCGTTTTTGAGGGCATCGCCGAGGATTGCGTAGGGGAGCTTGGCATTTTCGGGAGACTGGTTGGGGTTGTGCGCGCGGCCTTCGGGGGTCTGGGTGTAAGAGCAGAGGTCATACTTGATGTAGTCGAAGCCCCATTTCGCCCACGTCTGGGCGTCCTGCGCTTCATGCTGATAGGAGCCCGTGCAGCCGCCGCAGGTGGTGGGCCCGGGGGAGGAATAGAGCCCGGCCTTGAGACCTTTGGCGTGGATGTAATCCGCGAGCCCCTTCATGTCGGGGAAGCGGGCGTTGGGCAGGATGGTGCCGTCGGCGGCGCGGGGGTCGCCCGCCATGGTGGGATCGCGACCGGCCTGGCGAGCGTTTTTCTCCCAGAAGTCGTCGATGTTGATGTAGGAAAAGCCGTGGTTGATGAGGCCGGAGGAGATCATGGCGTCGGCAGCGGCTTTGACTTTGTCGGCGGTGACGGAGCTGCCGAAGCAGTTCCAGGAGTTCCACCCGAGCTGCGGGGTGAGGGCGATCTGCTCGCCGACGGCGAGCGTGAACGGGCGGGAGGTCTCGCCTTTGGCGTTTTTCGCATGGAAGGTGATTTTGTACTTGTCCGCTTTGGCCACCATGCCCGAAAGCATGCCGGTGGCCGCGTCGAGGGACACGCCGGCGGGCAGGCCCTCCGCCGAGAAGCTCATGGGCCGCTCGCCCGTGGCGGCGATGGTGAAGAGCAGCGGATGGCCCGGGCGGACACCAAAAATTCTGGCACCGTTGATCCGCGGTTCGGCGGGCGCGGGCGGGGTGAGAATCTCAGGCTCATCTTTCTGCGGGGGGGCAATGTGCGGAGCGACCTGCGCGCCCGCGGCCGCCAGCGTGAGAGCGGCGTCGCCGAGGTCGACATGCACCTTCTCGTTGTTGTTGCCCGGAAGGGTCTCGATCACGAGGACCTGCACCCCGGTGACATCGAGATCGATCGGCAGGGGGGGCTCGCCGGCGCGCAGCGTAAGCATCGGCGGCTGGCCGCGTCCGCCGCGGTTGCCCCGTCCGGCGGCGGGGGGCGATGCGGGATTCACGGGGAGGGTTATCCGGCGATCGTCAGCCGTGATGATGAAGCCCGCCGCACCGCCGGGGGAGGCATCATCCACGCCCAGGGTTGCCGTGAAGCGCGTCGAGCCGCCGGCGAGGTCCAACAGAATTTTGCTGGGCCCCTCCGCCGTAAGGCCCGAGACAAACTTTTTGCCGGTGATGGTCAGCGGATGGTCCGCGGTGGCTCCATGCACGGTCGGCGGCAGGTTCTGCAGATCCAGCGAGGAGACCGGGACCGAATCCGCATAAGCGGGGGCCACGGACAAGAGCAGGGCTACAAGGGGCAACATTCTTTTCGCCATGGTTCTCTCGCAGTTGACGTGAATGGATGGTGCAGATCGTAATCCGGAAAGCGCGGCGGTGCGAGCTTTCAGGAACTCGGGCTGGCTCGGGGGTGGGGGCCGGGGTGAGGGCAGGCGGGGGGGTACGGGGGGATGGGTGGACGAATGGTCATGGCGAGGTTTCCCCTGTTGGCGATGGCGCGCGTGCGGCCGCTGTAGAAGATAACGCAGGGGGGGTGGGAAAAAGTTCCCAGAAAGTTCGGATATTTTTCGGGTGGGTGGGAAGGCGTGGCGGGGGGGTACCCCCTGGGTGCGATGGGCTCAGGTTTTCTGGCGCGGGGTCACGCCCTCGATACGGCGTACCAGGAGGGTGAGCCGCTCCAGTGCGGCGGCCAACCGGCCGCGGGGCGCGCGTTGGAGGACCAGCCTTTCGAGGTCGGCGGCGGCGTCGGTCAGGGGCATCAACCCGTAGAGGCCGCCGGTGCCTTTGAGGTTGTGGAGGCGGTCAGTGAGCTGGTGCAGGTCGTGCTCGTCGAGGCTGGCCTGGAGTTCCGCGATCCGCGCGGGAAGCGACGCCAGGTATTGATTCAGCAGGGGCTGCAGAGTGGGATCATCGAGGTCGCTGCGGATGGGGCCCTCGCCGTTGGTGGAATCGCGGGCGGGGGCAGGGGGGAGAGACGCGGCTGCCGCCTCCGCGGCGGGGCGGAGGTTTCGCGCCACCGCCAGCAGGAGCTGGTCGCGGCGCACGGGTTTGGAAAGATAATCGGAGCATCCGGCGGCGAGGCACTTGTCGCAATCCTCGGCCATGGCGTTGGCGGTGAGGGCGATGATGGGATGGTCGTACCCCTGGGCACGCAGCAGTCTGGTCGCTCCATAGCCATCGAGGATGGGCATCTGCATGTCCATGAGGATCACGTCGAAGGGATGGCCGGCCGCGGCGGCCGCGAGAGCCTGATCGACGGCTTCGCGGCCATTTTCGGCGGCGTCGACGGTGGCTCCGGACTGGGTGAGGTAGGTGGAGAGCAGGCGGCGATTGTCTTCGCCGTCGTCGACCAGGAGGAGCCGGGCGTGCAGGACGGGGAGGGTCGAGGGGGGCTGGGGGCGTTCGCCGCCGGCGAGCGCTTCGCGGCAGTTTTGCAGGCGACGGACGCCGGTGAGGGGACCGGGATCGATCGTGAGGGAGAAGGTGGAGCCGCGGTTGGGGGAGGAATCGACGCGGATGACGCCGCCGAGGGCTTCGGCGAGGCGCTGGGAAATCGTGAGCCCCAGGCCGGTGCCGCCGAAGCGCCGGGTGGTGGAGGCGTCGGCCTGGACGAAGGGCTGGAAGAGCCGGGAGACCTGTTCGGGGGTCATCCCCAGGCCGGTGTCGATGATATCGAAGCGGAGGCGTGGCCCGTGGGGGCCTGATTCGTCGAGGGTCATGAGGAGGCGGACCCATCCCTCGTCGGTGAACTTGATGGCGTTGCCCAGGAGGTTGATGAGGATCTGGCGGAGCCGCGCGGGATCGGTGCGGATGCTCGCCGGGACGGGGCCCTCGTTGCGGATTTCGAGTTTCAGCTGTTTTTCGCCGGCACGGACGCGCATGAGCGAGGCGACATCGGAAAGCAGCTGGCAGGGGGAACACTCGATGGGCTGGACATCGAGCTTGCCGGCATCAATTTTTGAAAGATCGAGGATGTCGTTGATGAGGGTCAGGAGGTGCTCGCCGTTGCGGCGGATGGTCTGGGCGTACTCGCTGCGGTCCTCGACGCTTTGGCGGGAATCAAGGAGGAGGTCGGCGTAGCCAATGATGGCGTTCATGGGGGTGCGGATTTCGTGGGACATGTTGGCAAGGAAGCGGCCCTTGGCTTCGTTGGCGGCGTCGGCGGCGCGGCGGGCGAGGCGGAGTTCTTCCGCGGCGAGCTGCTTTTTGACGAGGTCGCGGCGAATGATCCATCCGGCACCGCCCACGAGGAGGAAGGCGATGGCGGCCCCGCCGGTGATGATGATGGAGGTGACGTGGTAGCTGCGGGCGTTCTGTCGCGAGCGTTCTTGCTGCAGTTGGTTTTCGGTGCCGCGCATCTGTTCGAGGATTTCGCGGAGGGGGTCCATGTCGGGTATTGCCGCAGCGCTGCGGGGGCCCTGGGTGAGCAGGGCATGCTGCGCGGCGGCGAGGTGAGCGGCGATGAGGGGGCGGAGGGCCTGGATGCGTCGCATCTGGACCGGATTGTCCTGCACCATGGTCTGGAGGCTGGCGAGCCGCATGGGTGTCTCATTGGTCGCCACCTGGCAATCGAGCAGGGCGTCGGGATCACCGGTGTCGGCATAAATCCGTTGTTCGTTGGCGACTTCGGTGAGGGTGTTGGAGAGCTCCGCGACGGCGGTGAGGACGTTTTGCGCGTGCTGGGCGCCCTGTGCGGCATTCAGAAATGCCTGCATGCTGGCGTTGGCGATGACGCCGATGAGGGCGAGGACAAAGAGCGCAGCGGCGAAGCCGCGGGTGATTTTGCGGTGGAGCGTCGAGAGATCGTGATCCAGATTCAGCCGCAGGGGTCGGGCGGTAACGACAGGCTGCAGCGCCAGCAAACCTGCCGCCAGCAGGAGGAAGCCGACGGCGGTGTGCAGGGCCATGGGAGTGAGGAGGGTGGGCTGGTAGAGGGCGGAGACACCGTTGAAATAGCCGACGATGGCGATGAGGGCGATGAAGCAGGAGAGGACGGCGAGGCCCTTGGCGACCATGTCAAAAGTGGGCTTGCGGAAGGACATCAGGAGGAGGGCGGCTCCGAGGAGCATGAAAAGCAGGGCGGTGTTGGGGGCGACGCGGTTGAGCCGGGTGGCGGCGTCGGCGATGGCTTCGCTGCCGGTCTGGAGGTTGTAGAGGTGGGTGTCGAGATGGAGATCGGGGCCGCCGAGGATGCCGATGGAGCAGATCAGGCCGAAGAGGACCGTCAGGCCGGCCAGCCAGCGTGCAGCGAGGCGCCCCGCGCGGCCCCACGATGGGGCCCCGTTGAGGGACAAGGCCGCCGCGCATGCGAGAAAAGCGATCGCGGTCGTCGGATTCATGGCGACGAATTGCGGCGCGAGGCGCTTGAGCACCTCAATGCCCAGATGCCAGCCGATGAGGACGACCAGCGCCAGCAGGGCCAGCGTCGCGGCGGAAATATGCGGCGCACCCGCCGCGAGGCGGGAGGATGCCCGCGGCTCGACCCCTGTACCAGGCAATGGCAAAGACTTCTCCGACTCGAACAGGGCAATATTCCGCTGATCCTATCGGCAGAAACACCGGGGCTTGTCTAGCCCTTCCTCACTTTTTGGGCCCGTCGGGGCGACGTTCCAGCGTCGGGCGATTAGATGCTGGGCCTTCGGGCGTCGTCCGGGTCGGCGTAGCGGTGGTTGGGGATGGTGGGGGACCATCCCAGGCGAAGGGGGTCCTGGTCGTAGGGGTAGGGGCCCAGCTCCCGATAAAGCTCGGCGTAGCGGGCCAGTTTCGCCCGGTCCAGGGTGACGCCCAGGCCCGGCGCGGTGGGCACCGCGATGCTGCCACCCTCGTATTTCATCAGGCCGCCGGTGATGACATCGTCGGTGAGGTGGTGGTAATGGGCGTCGGCGGCGAAGGAGAGGTTGGGGATGACGGCGCCGAGGTGGAGCATGGAGGCGAGCTGGATGCCCAGCTCGCCGGAGGAGTGGACGGCGACGCCGAGGCCGAAG
>CALCHA010000534.1 GCA_937901265.1 uncultured Phycisphaerales bacterium | reverse complement strand
GACCACGATGAAAACGCCACCGCCCTCATGCTTGAACTGTCAAAAAAATATGGCCTGATCCCGACCGGTGGGTCCGATTTTCATGGCTCGCACAAGCCCGATGTGGTGCTCGGCCGCGGACGCTGCAACCTGCGCGTGCCGGCGTCGGTCCTGGTCCCGCTGGAAGCGAAGTGGAAGCAGCGGCGGCACGCGGAATTTGTGTGAGCTATAATAGACCATCATGAATACACCAACACCGATTTTCAGCGAAGCCACGACGGCGGCCAGCAGCGGGCCGCGCTTCACCGGCGAGGAACTCGCCGCGATCAACGCCCGGCTGGCGGACCTTCACCCGCACCAGATCGTGCAGTGGGCCTACGAGACGTTCGGCGCACCCGACGTGAAGGCCGGCACGGGGGGGCTGGTGATGACCTCCTCGTTCGGGGCGGACGCCATGTGCACGCTGCACCTCGCGACGCAGGTCTTCCCCGCCATCCCCGTGGTGGTGATCAACACCGGCTATCTATTCGCCGAGACGCTGGCTTTCATGGCCGAGATGCAGGCGCGCTTTCATCTGAACATCCGGGAGTTCCGCACAAAAAACGACCCGGTGACCTGGCTTACGATCCATGGCGAGCCCGATCCGACCGTGCGCAACAACGTCGATGCGTGCTGCGGCGCGAATAAAAATGAAGTGATGGACCGGGCGATGCACACGCTCGCCCCCGCGGCATGGCTGCGCGGCGTGCGCGCGGATCAATCGGAAGCCCGCGCGAAAATGCAGGTGGTCCAGTGGTCGCCGCGGAATAACTGCTACGCCGTCTCGCCGATTTTGAAGTGGCACAGCCGCGACCTGTTCTACTACATGAAAGAGCACGACCTGCCGCACCACCCGCTGTGGGAGAAGGGCTATCTGTCCATCGGCTGCAACCCGCTGACCTGCACACGGGCGATCGGTGCGGGCGATGATGCGCGGGCCGGGCGCTGGGCGGGCAGCGAGAAAAAGGAATGCGGGATCCACCTCGACATGGGCGGGGGCATCTGACGCGGCGGGGGGGCCTATTGCTTTTTGCCTTTCATGACTGCGGCGGCGGCGGTCTTCGCGGCGGCCGCCGAGGCGTACTTGCCGGCGGCGACGTCCAGCGCCAGCCAGCCGATGCCGCTGACATTCCGTCGAATCCGGTCGGCGGAGATCTCCAGCACCTGCGGCTCAAGGTCCCGCATCTGCGCCTCCGTGGCACCGGCCTGCTTCATGCCCCAGGCCATGATGTCCGGGATCGACACCTTCCACCCGCCCACCACCTTGTGCAGAAACATCGGGTTGGGCTCGCCCGGCCAGGTGACCGTCGCAACCGCACCGTCAATCTTGATGGTCACCGCGTCGTAGCCCCCCTTGGGCAGCGCGTGCACGGTGGATCCGACGGTACTCCATCCGCGGTCGCCAAACTTGGCGCGGATGGCGGCTTCAAACTTCGCCGTCGCCGCGTCCAGCTCGACCGACGCCTTCGCCATGTCCAGTTCGTCGTCGTTCAGCGTGTAATAGTGGTCCAGCGCGGCGAGCAGCTTGCCGTCGGTGACCTCCTGCGCCATCGTCTTGAGCGTCTGTCGAATATCGTCGGCATCGGCAGCCCTGGCGACGACCGGCAGGAGCAGCAGCGCGGCCAGCGCAATTTGCGGGGAAAAGGGACGCATGGCAACCTCCGCTTCAAAGCAGCGGCCATGGTCGCCGAGAAACCGGCGCAGGGCAATCGCTTTTCCCCTCGCACAAGGCCGCACGGACCCGCGACGGTCATCAGGCGGCCCGAGGGGGGCAAGGCCTCATCCCGCAATCGTCTCGATGAGCCCCGTGACTTCCGCCCCCGGTTCCAGCACGAGTTGCCGGCACAGCACGCGGCCGCTGACTTTGGCGGTGCAGCGCACGCGGCAGATTTGCGATGCGAGGATGTCGCCCAGCACCTTCCCCGAGACTTCCACCATGCACCCCACCAGATCCGCCGCGACGCGCGCCCCCACCGACACGGTGATCTTGCCGGCGGTGACGATTTCTTCGGATTGCGCGACATCGCCGTAGAGCAGAATATCGGCGACGGAAATTTCGCGGCTGCAGACGGGACAGCGGACGATCGTGGCCTTCGCCGGGACGTAGAGACAGTGGCCGCAGAAGACGCAGCAGCGTTCCGGGCGGATCGGGGCGGGCTTGGGGACGGCCGTTCCGGCGGCGGCATTGCGCCCGGCCGCCATCAGGTGTGCCGCCGCCGCGGCGTGGTTGCTGATGACCCGCGCATCGACCACCACCGCCGGATTGGCCGGACGGCTGGGCGCGAGGGTCAGGTTGATCAGCGGCCGCAGCATGGCACCCCGGTTTTGCGGATTGGTTTGCCGACTATGTTGCCGATTGTTTTACCGACAAGTCGCCCCGGAAGCGAGGAACCCGCGATGAGGGCGGGTTCCTCGCACCGGTGCGTGACTTGAGGGGTCCGGTCGAAGCGGCGGCGTTAGTGGGAGCCGACCGCCACGCGCTGGACGTTGTTGGAGAAGACCTGCACCTTGGGCTCGCCGGCATCGCCTTCGCCCAGGGCTTCCATGCGGTGGAAGTTGCCGGCGGTGCGGACTTCCTCGGCATCGTTGTCGATGGCGTCTTCGATCGTCGCGCGGGTGCCGCCGACGCAGACCGGTCCGACGAAGCAGGCGCCCTCTTCGATGGCGAGAGTGGTCGCGCGAAGCTCCGCGGCAACGCGGGCGGTGGGACGCAGCCAGCAGGCCTGGGTCGCAACGATGTTGCCCTTCACCTTGCCCTGGATGTCCACGACGGTGCCCTGGAGATCGCCTTCGAGGGAACCCTCCGCGGTGATCTGCAGCGATTCAGGAGCGACGACGTTGCCTTCGATGCGCCCGCCGATGACTGCCGGGCCGGTGAAATGCACTTCGCCTTTGACCAGCGTGCGGCGCGAGATGACGGTGGTTTCCAGATTCTGGTCGTTCATGGGGGTTCTCCTTAACGTTCCCAACCACAGGGCTCGAACAGCACTCAAACGCCCAGGAACAGACTTGCAGGGGCGAGGTGTTGTCAGGAACTAGCAAACCCGCTCGAAGCCGCAGTGACGCACATGCAGATTCAACAGGTATGCGCTGTATCGGTGGAAAGTGCGCGAGTCCCTTAAAGATGGCGTCTCAGCCGTATTAAATGCGTGTGGAGCGACAGTTGTGGGCGGTAATTGCGCGGCCTGGGACCAGCGGGAAGGTGCGATTGTAGCGGTCCTGCGAGATGCGCGGGCAACCCCGTTGAGCCCTGCCGCTTCCGCGCGTGCGATGTTGAGCAGAACTCCGTGCGTCCTGCGTGTCGAGGGACCTCACGGGAATCACCTGCAATGCCCTGCCGCCCCGGCCGTTGCTTTGTGGGTAGGTACTTCTTTGGAGGATTGTCGATGCGGGTCCAAGCATGCGTTCTGGCGGCGGTGGCGGTGGCGGCATGGGGAGGCATGGTGGCTGCACAGATGACCCAGCCCGGCGCGCGGGGCCGCGGACCCGGGGCGCGGGCGCCGCTCCCTGCCTATCCACGCGATTCTCAGCCCTACACACCGGGCGATTTCTCCAAGTGCGATCCCAACCTCCCGACCCTCGTCATCGCCGGAGACTCCACCGCCGACAAGGGCTCCGACACCGCGCACCGCGGATGGGCCGCGCCGCTCATCGACTACTTCGACACCCGCAAAATCAACGTCGTCAACCGGGCCCGCGGTGGCCGCTCCTTCCGCACCTTCGTCCATGAGGGCCTGTGGGACCAACTCCTCGCGAGCCTGAAAAAAGAGGACATCGTCATGATCCAGTTCGGGCACAACGATGGCGGCGACATCCATGACCCCAAAGGCAAAGATCGGCCTGATCTGCCCGGCCTCGGCGATGAGACCGCGGAGGTGACCCGCGCCGATGGCACCACCGAAACCGTCCACACCTTCGGCTGGTACACGAAAAAGTTCGTCAACGATGTGCGGGCCAAAGGGGCCATCCCTATCCTGATGACCACCACCCCCTACAGCATCTGGATCGATGGCAAAATCGACCGCAAGCTCAGCAACGTGAACACTTGGACCCGGGAAGTGGCCGCCGCCGAGAAGGTGCACCTGATTGACCATACCGATGCCATCGACGATGT
>CALCHA010000533.1 GCA_937901265.1 uncultured Phycisphaerales bacterium | reverse complement strand
ACGCGGATCGAATCGACGGCATCGCGCAGGAGGGAGAGGTCGACGCCCCAGTCGAGCGGGTTGCGCTTGGTCATGAACAGGCTGAAGCGGAAATCGACCGGCGCGCCGGGCTGGCGCTTCTGCCGGGCGGCATGCACCGCGGCGCGCACTTCTTTGTAAAGTTTCGCGGTGCAGGTGCAGCGGAACTGCCGCCAGCGGGAGGCGTGCGGTTCGGCATTCGGATTCACCAGCAGGGCGGCTTTGGCGGCGGGAAGGTCGAAGTTTTCGGCGGCGGCGGCTTTCACGCACGAATCGCAGAAGCAGCCGCCCGTGGCGGGGCCGCCTTCGTCGAAGGGGATGTTGGCGGACATGATGAGATCGACGTCGTAGCGTTCGGCGAGTTCGGTGTAGAGGTTGAGGATGTAGGCGCGGACGTCGGGGTGGTTCATGCAGGCGGGGTAAAAGTGGTTGTGGGAAATGTTGCCGTGGATGTTGCGCTGGGCGCAGTCGGCGAGTTCGCCCTGGGCGCGGGCGCGGTCGATGAGGGAGTGGGAAATTTCGACGCCGGTGGAGAGGCCGCGCTTGCGGACGGCGGTGGCGAGGGTTTCGACCCAGTCGGTTTGATTGAGCCAGTCGTTGGCGGAGAGCAGCGGCTTGATGCGGCCATAGCGCGACATGTCGGGGTGCCAGTAGGCGCGGGAATCCTCGGCCATCCAGGTTTTGCGGACGGGGTTGTGGGGGAAGACGGCGGTGGTGGCGGGGCGTTTTTCGGGGTGCATCTCGCCGAGGATGTAGACGTTGTTGACCGCGGCGAGCTGGAGGTTGTCGAGGACTTTTTCGACGCCTTCGTCGTGGAGATCCCAGGCGTAGAGGGCGATGCCGACCTCGAAGGGTTTGGGACGGGTGGCGGCGGGGGTTGACGGAGCGGCGGCGCGGGCGGCGGAGAGCGTAAACACGGCGGCGGCGGAGGCGGCGAGGAAGTGGCGGCGGGAGAGGGGGTGGTCGTTGGGGTTCATGGGGTCCCCTTGGGCATGGCAGGATTGGCGGCGGAGGCGGGGTATCGCAGGAGCGTGATGCGGTCGATGGTGGGCGTGTCGCCGAAGCGGGCGCCGATGCCGGTCTGGTTGGTCGCCGCCAACTGATTGAGCGAGTAACTGAGCATGGTTTCATCGCCGTTGAGGCGTCGGCCGGGGATCCAGCGGCCCTGGGTGAAGCTGCCTTCGTCGATGCCACCTGCGACAGCCATCTCGCGGCCGAGGGAGGTGGGGGAGAAGGTCATCTGGATATTTTTGCCGGCAACGAAATATTCGTCCGGGGCGGTGTGGATGATGAGGGCGTAGGCCTGCAGGGCGGGAAGGGTGGCGGCGGCGGCGGAGGCCTCGGGGGTGGTGTTGCGGGCGCGGACGATTTCGAGGTTGAAGATGTAGGGGCCAAGCGGGAGTTTCTGCGTGGTGTTTTGGGCTTCGAGCTCGACGAAGGCGATGGATCCGTCGCCCTGGTGCTGGAGGATGAGCGGGGCGAGCGGTGGAAGGAGGCTGTAGGTCTGGTGGTAGGGTTCATCGTGTTCGATGGAGTCTTCGATGGCGAAGGGGGAGACGCCGATGGCGTTGTAGCGGGCGATGGCGGTAAGGGCGTGGAGAGAACCCTCGGAGCCGGCGCGCATTTCGGGGATGAAGAGGGGGTCGCCCGTGCGGGTGTACTTGCGGCACCAGGCATCGAAGTCGCCGTAGTAGATGTCGGGGCAGAAAAGGTCGAGGTGGGGCGCGGCGGCGTGCCAGACGTCGAGATCGTTGGCGACGGGGCCGCCGGCGGGGAACGTGCCAGCCTTGCCATCCTGCCGTCCGACGGAGGCGTTGACGAACATGGGAATCGGGTACTCGTTTTTGCCGGCGGCGGCGACTTTGTCGATGTACCGGGCGTATTGCCAGGACATGAAGAGCTGATTGGCGGCGGGACCGGCGCCAAAGAGTTGCGCCCACGAGCCCGCGGTTTTGCTGCCGGCGGATTGCCAGGCTTGCAGAAGTTCCGGGGCGAGAGCGTCCTTGTGTTCGCGGAGGTAACTGAGCACTTCGCGCGGCACCGGGCCGGCGAAGGCCTGGTTGGCCTGGGGGGAGTGGTCGCGCGTGCCGCCGCCGAGGCCGACCTCATTTTCCACCTGCATCATCAGGACGGTTTTGCGGGGATGCGCGGCTTCGACCTGGGCGATATGGTGCATAAGCGCGGCGAAGGCGGCGGCGTCGGCCTGGCAGGCGGCATCGGAGAAGGTCGAGAGGATCGGGTAGCGGTCGCCGGCGTCATCCATGGCGCAGGCGAATCGATCGGGGTGTGCGCGGACCCACGCGGGGGCATAGCTGGAGACCATGTTCTTCCACGAGCCGAACCAGAGAAACGCGAGATGGAGGTTATGCCGGCGGGCGCCTTCGATGAGGCCATCGACGAGCGTGAAATCAAAAACTCCTTCGCGCGGCTCGATGAGCTCCCAGGACACCGGCGTCAGGACGGTGTTGAGATGTCCGGCGGCGAGTCGCGGCCAGAGCGGCTGCATGTAGGCGAGGCTGGAAGAGCTGGAGTTTCGCACTTCGCCGGCGATGGCGAGGAAGGGCCGGCCGTCGACGATGAGCTGCTTCGCCGTGCCGTGCTGTTCCAGGTGGGGAACGGAGGCGTTGTGGGGCAGTTGGGCGCAGCCAGCGAGCGAGGCGAGCAGGCATGCGGCGAGGAAGCGGGGCTGCATGGTCGGGCCTCCGGTCAGCGGAAATAATGACGCCATGAGGGATCAGTCCTTGAGCACTTCGATGTCGAAGAGCGTGTAGCCGGCAGGAGTGGGCGCGGGCGCTGGGACGATGGCGGGGGCGGTCGCCGCGGCGCCCGGCTGGGTCCCGGCGGCGCCGTTGCGGCCGCCA
>CALCHA010000532.1 GCA_937901265.1 uncultured Phycisphaerales bacterium | reverse complement strand
AGGACGTTTCCGTTCACGCAGCCCCCCTGTGGCCGCCGAAACTGCGCCTCGCCAAAGCCGCCATCCGCCCGTCCCGCGGTTCCGCTGCCGATGATGGCCGTGACCTTGGCGCGGCCGGCCTCATCGGGCCAGTCGGCGACGACGATGCGGTTGTGGTTGGAATCCATGACAAACAGCCGTTTGCCGGAGGCATCGGCGATCACCTTGCCGGGGAAGCTCAGGCCCGACGCCGCGCGAACGGTGCCTTCCCGGGCCAGCGCCAAGGGGGCTTTCGCCAGCGTGCCGGCGGTTCGGGCGTCGGCAAGGGCCTTGTCGATGGCGTGTTCGAGAAGGTCGGTGTGGCCTTCGCCAGAGACGGCCCCAATGATGCGCCCGTCCGCCCCGACGAGCACCAGCGTCGGCCAGGCGCGAATGGCGTATTCGCTCCAGATGCGCCGCTCCTGATCGATCACCACGGGGTGGGTCACGCCGTACCGCTGGATCGCCGCGCGGATGCTGGCGGGGTCTTCCTCGGTGGTGTACTTGGCGGAATGCACCCCGATGATGGCCAGGGGCTGGTCCTTGTAGCGATTTTCCAGCGTTTCCAGCTCGGGGATGACATGCATGCAGTTGATGCAGCAGTAGGTCCAGAAGTCCAGCAGGACGATCTGACCCTTGAGATCGCCGGCGAGGCTCAGGGGGTGATCGGTGTTAAGCCACTCAAAACCTTGGGGAAAGTCCGGGGCGCGGACGATGTTCACGGAGGGCTCCTTGGTGGCCAGAGGAGGGTTTTGGGCGCATCCCACGGCGGCGCAGGCCGCGGAGAGCCCGAGAAAAGCGGTCGCCGTCTGCCGGGAAAGTCCCATCGGTGCGCCTCTTAAGGGATACGAACAGACATCATAGGACCGGATGACCGCCGGAAAGGGCAGGTTACGGATTTCTACGAAAGCAGGCAATTTCGCAAGGCCAACCATCCGCCGAGGGGGGGTGTCTGGTAAACTTTTATGTCTCCGGTCGCTCAGGGAAGGGGCGTCCAGTTTTCAACGAGGTTTTGGTATGTGCGGAATCGTCGCTTACGTGGGTAAAAAAAACGCTCAATCCCTGCTGCTGGAGGGGCTTAAGCGCTTGGAATACCGGGGGTATGACTCCGCGGGCATCTGCATCGGGCAGGACCACACGCTGCACACCCGGCGGGCGGTGGGGCGAATCTCGGTGCTGGAATCGGCCCTGGAGCATGCCCAGACCCAGTTGCCGGCCGGGCATATCGGGATGGCTCATACCCGCTGGGCGACGCACGGCGCGCCGACCGAATGCAACGCCCACCCCCACATGGATGACAAAAACAAGATCGCCCTGGTGCACAACGGCATCATCGAGAATTACTCCACCCTGAAGCAGTTCCTCATCGAGAAGGGGCACACCTTCTCCAGCCAGACGGATACCGAGGTGCTGGCGATGCTGATTGCGCATTTCTACAAGCCCGCGGACAAGCAGGCGGAACCGGGTGCCGATGGCGAACGCTCCGCCCTGACCAAGGCCGTGCAGGCCGCGCTGCATGAGACCCGCGGGACCTATGGCATCGCCGTCATGGCTGCCGACGAGCCTTCGACCCTGGTCGTCGCCCGCAGGGGCAGTCCGCTGATCATTGGCGTGGGCAACGGGGAGTACATCGTGGCGTCGGATGCGGCGGCGATCGTCGAGCACACGACGCAGGTCGTGTACCTCAACGACAACGAGATGGCCGTCATTCGCCCGAATGGCTTCCGCACGATGACGATCGACGACGTGCCCGTGACCCCGGAAATCAAGGAGGCGGAGTTCAAGCTGGAGCAGATGGAGCTGGGCCAGTATGAGCACTTCATGCTCAAGGAGATCATGGAGCAGCCGACGTCGATTGAGAACTGCCTGCGCGGGCGCGTCGATCTGCTCGAAGGCCGCGTGGTGCTGGGTGGGCTGGCGAATTACGCCCGCGATCTGGTGCGCGCCCGGCGCGTCATCATTACGGGATGCGGGACGGCGTGGCATGCGGGGCTGGTGGGGGAGTACCTGATGGAAGACCTCGCCAAAATCCCCACCGAGGTGGAATACGCCAGCGAGTTCCGCTACCGCAATCCGATCATCGAGGATGGAACCGTCGTCATCGCCATCTCCCAGAGCGGTGAGACGGCCGACACGCTGGCGGCCCTGCGCGAGGCGCGCGAACGCGGCGCGCTGTCGCTGGGCGTGATCAACACCGTCGGCAGCACCATCGCCCGTGAAACCGATGCCGGGGTCTACCTGCACGTCGGGCCGGAAATCGGCGTGGCCTCCACCAAGGCCTTCAGTGGCCAGGTTGTCGTCGAGACGCTGCTGGCCCTCTTCATCGCGCGCCGCAAATATATGTCCCAGCAGGTGCTCGTCGAGTTCCTCAACGCGCTCAACAAGATTCCGGAGCAGGTCCGCCGCGTCCTCGAACAGACCGACACCATCAAGACGGTCACCGAGCAATACGTCCAGCGCGAAAACTGGCTCTTCCTCGGCCGCGGGTACAACTATCCGGTGGCCCTCGAAGGGGCGCTGAAGCTCAAGGAAATAAGCTACATCCATGCGGAGGGGCTGCCCGCGGCGGAAATGAAGCATGGGCCGATCGCCCTGATTTCCGCGGGCATGCCGGTGGTTTTCATTGCCCCGCGCGGTTCGCAGTATGAAAAAATCCTCGGCAACATCCAGGAAGTGAAAGCCCGCGGCGGCAAGATCATCGCTGTCGCTTCGGAGGGCGACGAGCACATTCACACCGTCGCCGACCACGTGTTCACCGTGCCCGAAACGATCGAGCCGCTGCAGCCGCTGCTGACGGTCATCCCCCTGCAGCTCCTGGCCTACCATGCCGCCGTCGCCCGGGGATGCAACGTGGACAAGCCGCGCAATCTTGCCAAGAGCGTCACGGTGGAGTGATCCCGCGGGAGGTTCATCAGCCAGGGACGTCGGACGGGTATGAGCGGTTGCCGCGCGGCGACCTGCGGTTGCTCACTGCAGGTCGACTGTCAGGAAATCTCGCCCCGGAGATTGGAAGCCGAACCGGGCATACAGGGAGCGTGCCGCCGCGTTGGCGTGCGCGACTTCCAGGTGCAGCGCGTGGCAGCCGGAAGCCTGGGCAAGCTGCATGGCAAAATCGACGGCGGCGGCACCCAGGCCGCGGCGGCGGTGCGCTGGAGCGATGAACAGCTCATCGAGCAGCGCCGTCTTTCCGCCGCGCTCGAGGCTGTAGGCGAAGGTGAGCACCATGTACCCGACCGCGATTCCCTCCGCACGGAGCAGGTACACGAGCCCCAGCGACGCATCCCCCAGCAGCGTCTTCAGGGCCGCGGTGCATCGGGCATCCGACGCGAGTTGTTCCTCGGCATAAAACTCGCGCATCAACTCCAGCAGCGTGGAAGCGTCGAGGGGGGTGGCCCGGACAAATGAAGCGGCTGGCATG
>CALCHA010000531.1 GCA_937901265.1 uncultured Phycisphaerales bacterium | reverse complement strand
GGAAGTCGTCAGCTCGACGTTCGATGAACCGGCGAGCCGGCACGTGCAGGTCGCGGAGATGGTGATCGAGAAGGCCAAGCGGCTGGTGGAATACGGGCGGGACGTGGTGATCCTGCTGGATTCGATCACGCGCCTGGCGCGGGCCTACAACACGGAAGTGCCGCACTCGGGCAAGATCCTTTCCGGCGGCGTGGATGCCAATGCGCTGCAGAAGCCCAAGCGCTTCTTCGGAGCGGCACGCAACATTGAAGAGGGGGGCTCGCTCACCATCATCGGGACGGCCCTCGTGGACACGGGCTCGAAGATGGATGAAGTGATCTTTGAAGAATTCAAGGGCACCGGCAACTCGGAACTGCACCTGGATCGGCGGCTGGTGGAGCGTCGGACCTATCCCACCATCAACGTTTCCATGTCGGGCACGCGTAAGGAAGAGCTGCTGCTGGATCCCAAGGAACTCGAGCTGGTCTATCGCCTGCGCAAGGTGCTCTCGGACATGAACCCGATCGAGGCCATGGAACTGCTCAAGAGCCGCTTGGAGAAAAAGGGCACGAACCGCGAATTCCTGCTGACGATGCATTTGTCCTGAGGATGGTTGCAAAGGGAGGTTGCAGATGGCACGTACGGAGACGGCGTCCAAAAAAGAGAGGGGGTCGAACGAGCTTTCTGCTCGTTGGATCTCCGGCCAAGAGTCGGCGGTACATGCGACCGAGGCGTCCAAATACTTTGCGCGAGTGAGAGGGCGGTTGTATAAGGACCCTGCCTACGCGGGAAAGTATGTGGGGATCCGCGATCGCCGCCTGGTAGGCGTCGATGCCGACAAATTTGCATTGCATCGTCATCTGCTGCAGCAGTTTCCGGACCATCGATTCATCGTCATGCCGGTGGGTCCGGAGTTTCCGAGCATTGACCTGCCGCACGGGAACTGATGGATGCGGCATCGGTACACCGACCAGAATTTGTCGCCGGCGGCAATGTTGTTGCCGGTGAAAATTTGGAGTGGGGGGCGAGAGGGCGAGTGGGCTGTGACGGGCAAACTGGACACGGCAGCGGACATGACGGCAATTCCGCGAGACTTGCCGGGCCCCGAAGGGGTTCCGCGGTTTGCCACGCGACGCATTCGACAGACGGGGCGGGTGGAGTCGACCTATCTGGTCGAAGTGGAACTGGATGGTCAGGTGTACTCCATTGAGGCGGTGGGGCATGGGGCGACCTACGCGCTGATTGGGCGGGACATTTTGAATGAGCTGAAGTTGATTGCCGATGGGCCGGCGGAGGTCTTTGAACTGGTGCATCGGGCCAGGTGAAGGGCTGGCGTACCCCGGGAGGGAACATTGGGTGGAACTTTCCTGAGTCGCATGCATCAAAGCAGGGAGGGGGCAGGGAGGGGTAGTTTCAGGCGGTCCTGGGCGACTTTGATGCGAGGTGCGTGATGCGGCGAATGATTCTGGCCATGGCGGTGGCGGCGGCGTGCGGTTTGGGCGTGCAGCGGGCGAAAGCCGATGGATTTATCGTCGTGCCCGACAACCCGGTGGTGGTCCGCGGGCATTTTTCCTTTGCCCCGCTGGAAGTCAGCTACCACAAGGTCGATTGCACCATCAATGACCAGGTAGCGACCACCAGCGTCGACCAGGAATTCTACAACCCCAACAACGCGCGGCTCGAGGGGGACTACATGTTCCCGCTGCCGGCGGGGGCGCAGATCGACAAATTCGCCATGGATATCGACGGCAAGAGCGTCGAGGCGGAACTGCTGCCGGCGGACAAGGCACGCAGCATTTACGAGGAGATCGTGCGCAAGACCAAGGACCCCGCGCTGCTGGAGTATGCCGGCCGGGCGATGTTCCGCGTGCACATTTTTCCGATTGAGCCCAACAGCCGCAAGCGGATTCAGCTCAGGTACACCGAGCTGCTCAAGGCGGACAACGGGCTGCTCGATTACCACTACACTCTCAACACCGAGAAGTATTCCAGCAAGCCGCTCAAAGAGGTGAGCATCAAGGTGACCGTGGGCGGCGCGACGCCGATCACCACGCTCTATTCGCCCACGCATCAGGTGGATGTGGCGCGGCACGGCGACCTGGAGGCGGTTGTCGGCTACGAGGCCAAAGATGTTCGACCCGACACCGACTTTCACCTCTACATCGGGCACAAGGCAGCGGCGGTGGGCATCAGCCTCATGACCTATCGGCCCGACCCCGGGAAGGAGGGCTATTTCGTCATGCTGGCCTCGCCCGGCGTGAGCAAACAGGTGCAGGCGATGCCCAAGGATGTCGTCTTCGTGATGGACACCTCGGGGTCGATGAGCGGCGACAAGATTGAGCAGGCGCGCAAGGCGTTGAAGTATTGCGTGGACACGCTGAACCCCGCGGATCATTTCGAGATCGTCCGCTTCAGCACCGAAGCTGAGCCGCTGTTCAAGGGGCTGCGGGAAGCCACTGCCGAGAATCGCAAAAAGGCGGACGAATTCGTGGCGGGGCTCAAGGCAGCGGGAGGCACTGCGATCGATGAGGCGCTGGCCAAAGGCCTCGAATCCGTGGATACGGCCAAGGCGGGGGAGATGAAGATGATCGTCTTCATGACCGACGGCCAGCCGACCATCGGCGAGCAGGATCCCGACCGCATCCTGAATCACATCAAACCGGCCGCGGCGGGCGTGCGCGTGTTTTCCTTCGGCGTGGGCAATGATGTGAACACCAAGCTGCTGGATGAGGTGGCGGCGCAGTCGCGCGGCTACTCGCAGTATGTCCTGCCCAGCGAAAACCTCGAAGTCTCGATGAGCAACTTCTGGGGAAAGGTGCAGGATCCCGTGCTGGCGGCGTTGAAAATCGACACCGGCAGCATCCCGATTTCAGGAAGCAGCGCGACATGGCCTACGAAACGACGCGGCGCAGCGTCCGCGAAGAG
>CALCHA010000530.1 GCA_937901265.1 uncultured Phycisphaerales bacterium | reverse complement strand
GGCACACGACATGCTGGGCACGCTGGAGCAACTCGACCCCGGCGATCCCGCCACAAGTGGTGAGGGCCGCGGCTTCCAGGACGAACTGGCTGAGGATGTCACCGCGCCGCGCACCCAGCGCCCGACGAGTGCCGATTTCCTTCCGGCGGTCGTACACGTTCGCCAGCATGATGTTCATGATCCCGATGCCCCCGATCAGCAGCGACAGGCCCGCGATCGACGCCATGACGATGGTGAATATCCGCTGGGTGGCGGCCTTCTGGCGGATCAGCTCCATGGGCACCAGAAACTGGTAGTCCTTGCGCTTGTGGGTGTGATCAAGGTAGGCGGCCATGCGGTCGGCCAAGGGCTGCGCGTCAGCCGTGTCGCGCACCTGAAACGCGATCGAATCCAGCTGGATGTTGCTGGTCTCGGAAGAGCCGGCGTTTCGTTGCGCGCTGATGTCGCCGTAGTTGGCCCGCGCGTTGGCCAGCGGAATGAAAACCTGGTTGTTGATGTCGTCGCCGCCGGCATCCTTCACGGCGGCCTCGTTGTCCAGGATGCCCACCACGCAATAGAAGTGCGTCTCGACCTTCACATACTGCCCCAGCGGTTCGTTGTAGCCGAAAATGGTGCGGCCGGCCTGCGAACCCAGCACCGCGACGGCCGACGCCCGCGACTGATCCAGGTCGGTGAGAAACCTTCCGCGGGAGATGCGCGAGCGCGTCAGCGGCAGAAAATCCGGTTCGGTCGCGGTCACCGTCACGTCGAGCTGCCGGCCCGCCTCGGTAAATATCTGCGTGCGCATGTTGCGCGTGCCGATGGCATAACGCACCGGGAAGTTCTCCCGGATGTGCTGCAGGTCCTTGCGCAGCAGGCCATACTGTAGAACAGACTGCCGATCGCCCTGCTTCTGATTGCTCGTGGTATCGGGCTTGACCGAGCGGATCAGGACGTTGTCGACGCCCAGCGCGGTGATGCGGCTGACGGCTTCGGCCTGGGCGCCCTGGGAGATCGAGACCATGGCCTCGACGGAAGCGACGCCGAAGATGATGCCCAACGTGGCCAGCAGGGAGCGAAACTTGTGCAGCGCCAGATCGCGCAGGGCGATCCGCAGCGTTTCAAAAAAAGTCATGTCAGCAGGTTTCCGTCGCGCATGTGCAGGGTGCGATTCACCCGCCCCTGGTAAGCGGGGTTGTGCGTCACCAGGATCATCGTCTGGCCGGCGGCGACCAGCTGGTCGAAGAGGGACATGATCTCGTTGCCCGTCTTTTCGTCGAGGTTCCCCGTCGGTTCGTCGGCCAGCAGGAGCGGGGGGCTGTTGCCCAGGGCGCGGGCGATGGCCGTGCGCTGCATTTCGCCGCCGGAAAGCTGCCGGGGTCGGTGGTGCAGGCGGTGGCCCAGCCCCACGAGACCGGCGAGGTGCGCGGCGCGATCGCGGGCTTCGCCGCGCCGGACGCCGGCGTACATCATCGGGACCGAGATGTTGCCCAGCACGTCGAACTGCTGGAACAGGTTGAAGGATTGAAAAATGAACCCGATCTGGACATTGCGGTGATAGGCGAGCGCGTCATCATCCAGGTGGGAGACGTTTTCGCCGGCGAGCAGGTAATCGCCGCTGTCGGGCACGTCGAGCAGGCCCAGAAGGTTGAGAAGCGTGCTTTTTCCGGAGCCGGAGGGGCCCATGACCGCAACATAATCGCCGCGCTCGATGCGCAGGGAGACGCCCTTGAGCACCGGCAGGGTTTCCTCGCCCAGCGGGTAGGACTTGGTGAGCTGCTGAAGTTGGACGATCGCGGGCATGGGGAGGACCAATGGCCAAATGACAAATGACAAATGACGCGGTCGCCGATCACGGGGGAGCAGGGGCGGTGGTGGAGGGCGTGGATCGGGCGGTTGCCGGGGCGCTGGCGGCGGCAGTGGCGGCTGCGGCTGCGGCGGCGCGCGTGGCGGCGGCGAGGGCGGCGGCGCGCTGCTTGAAGTCCGCGGGCGTGAAATAGCTATCGGGCTGCGCGAGAAGGATCGGCTCGCCCTCCTTCAGGCCGCTCGTGATGGCGACGAAATGGTCGTTCGCGAGGCCCGTGCCGACGACGCGCTTTTCGGGCAGGTCTGCATCCTTCCCCGTGCCGCCGCTGCGCTCCACGTAGACGACGGTCGTTCCGTTGTCATTGAAGACCGACTCGATCGGAACGTAAAGCGTGTCCGCAAGGTACGCAGTCGTCATCGTGACCTGCACCGTCATGCCCGCGACCAGTCGGCCATCCCACTTGTCGACGTTCAGCTTGGCGTCGAAGACCTGCGGCGACGTGGAATCCCAACTGATCCGCCCGCGGCTGACCCGGGAGATAGTGGCCAGGGTGCCGGACATGACGAGGCCGGGAACGGCGTCCACCGTGATCGTGGCGCGAGCCCCTTCCGAGAGCCGACTGCGGTAGATCTCGGCAATGGAAAAATTCACCTGGAAGGCCGATAGGTCGGGGATGTTCATGATGGGGTAGTTCGAGTACCAGTCAGCGCCGACGTGGATCTGGCTGGACATGTCGCCGTAGCGATCGAGATCGGGGCTGCCGTAATAAACCAGACCCTCGGCAGGGGAGTTCACGCTGCACTTGGCGATCTGCTCGTCGAGCCGTTTCAACTCGATGTTCAGCCGTTCGATCGTGGACCTGGCCTTGGCGAGGTCGGCCTCCTTCTGGGCCACCTCGCCGCGCGCTGTGACTTCCGCACGCGTCACCTCCAGTCCGGCATTCGTCAACGCCTGCGTCTTGTCCTTCAGATCCTGCGGGTAGTTGTACGCGCGGAACAGTTTCCGCTGGTCCTCCGCATTGGCGACCAGTTTCTGCAGCGACGCCACCGTCTGCTTCTGCAGCGTCAACGCGTCCTCCGCAGACTTCCGCTGGTCGTCATCCTGCATCAGCTCCTCGTCCAGTGCGGCCTGATAATCCTGCTGCTTCTTCCTGGCGTCCTGCATCTTTGAGCGGGTGTCATTGATCTGCGATTCGAACTCCGCGAGCTTCTTGGGCACGTCGAGCGTGGTGTACAGCTTAAGCGCCAGCTCCGCCTGCTCCTTTTTGGTGACGGCCGCGGCGATGTCGGACTGCCCCTTGGTCTCGGCCGTCGGAAGGGCCTGCTGCGCCGCGACGAGCTGTTGTTTCGCCGTCTCGAGGTCCCCGGCCAGACTGCGTTTGCGGTCGTCATATTCCTTGGTGTCGATCTTCACCAGCGGGTCGCCGGCGTGAACCTTGGAGCCCGCTTCCGCCAGCCAGGTGATCTTGCCATTGACCTCGAGCATGATCAAATTGTTCTTCACCGCCTGCAGCTTGCCCTGCTCGGTCATGGTGACCGCGAGGGGGCCGCGCCGGGCAGTGAAAAACTGCACCCCTTCGTGGGCGCTTGGCGCGGGGGCAAAGCGGGAGCTTGCCCATTGCCCCAGCGGAGCCCGATAGGCGGTCGCGACGCCGGCACCGGTCACCGCGATCACCAGCAGCAGCACACGCCGCCGCCAGCGACGCTTCCTGCCGGGCGGCCGGCGACGCACATTCACCGGCGGTGCGGCGGCAAGGGCGGACTCGATCTCGTCTCCACTCCCGTGCGTGCTCATGGTGCTTTCCCCGGCATAGGTGGATGAGGGTCCGTGACCGCGTTCAGACGTGGCGCCGGATGCGTCGTGGCGCTGGGATTGAGCAGCGTCGGGCTTTCGCTGATTTTCTCAAATCCCACCCCCGGCTTGTGCAGCCGCACGGAATCCGGTGTGCCCTCGGTCAGCACGTGGATCCGGATGAAGAAGATGAGCTGCGTCTTCACGTTCTGCTCGCGCCGCGATTGAAACAGCAGGCCCGCGACAGGGATGTCCTGCAGCAGCGGGATGCCCATGGTGGTGCGCTGGGTTTCGTTCTGCAGCAGCCCGCCGACGGTGAGGGTTTCGCCATCCTTGAGGCTGACCGTCGAGGACACGTTGCGCAGGGAAATGATGGGGTTCGCCACGCCGTTTGACGTGGTCGAGCCGGTGACGGTCGAGACCTCCGGATTGATTTCGATGCGTGCCCCTTCGTTGGTGATCTGCTGGAGCGCGACGCGCAGCTTGATGCCCACGCGCTTGAAGACGGTGTTGGTCGTCAGGCTCCCGGAGACCACTGTGGTCGATTGGATGGGCACCTCCTCGCCCGTGATGATCGAGGCCTCGGTGCCCGGGGCGACGATCAGGTTTGGCGAGGAAAGGATGTTCGCTTTCCCCTTGGTCTCGAGCAGCCGGATGAAGTTGTCCAGTTGCACGTTGCTGCCCGCCCACGGGCGGATGGAGAGCCCGATCCCCTGGCCGGCCGTGGGGTTGGCCCCCGGCGTTTCGAGCTGCACGGTGGCGCCCTGCAGCAACGCCGAGGCGGAATTCACCAGGAGCGTATGCTTGATCTCGTACTCCAAATCGTCGTTGAGCGTCACTTCGACCACCCGGGCTTCCACCAGCAGCTGCGGGACGGCCTTGTCGAGGGACTCCAGCACCGAGAGGACGTTGTCGACCACGTCCGCCTTGTCCTGGATGATGACCGCGTTGAGCGGTGCGGACTCCGTGATCGTGCCGTCCGGATTCAGCAGCCCCATCACCGCATCGCGCAGCACCTCCGGACGGGCATGGCGGGCCGTGTAGACCAGCGTCGACTTCTCCCCCTGGCGAATCAGCTGCGGGGCGATCGCGGCGGCGGGCAGCGTCGCCGGGCGGGTCATGTTGATCATGTCCGTGATCGACGGATCAAACAGACTGGTTTCGCCCTTCGCCGGGGCCCGCGCGTCGCCCGCCCCCTGCGCCGCGCAGCCGACGCTTCCCGCACACACCGCCGCCGCGGCCAGCAGCCACGCAGCACGCCCTGCACCCGTGAGTCCACGCACGCGCAACTCCTCCGTTCCGGCATCCACCTGCCTCTGGCCATCATTTCATCAGGTGAGACGCCGCCGCCCGAATATCTTTCATTCATATTATCGATTTTCCGCGCTGTCCCGGGTTCGACCGCGGGCCTCCTTTCGGCCATGCCGCCCTTGCGGTATTCTCTGGCGTTCTTTCGCCGCCCTGGAAGTTGCCATGAAGAAACTGCTCGTTGCCAACCGTTCCGAAATCGCCATTCGCGTGATGCGTGCCGCCACCGAACTGGGGTTCCGCACCGTCGCCATCTATTCGCACGAGGACCGCTACTCGCTCCACCGCTTCAAAGCGGACGAGTCCTATCAGGTCGGCGGCCCCGATGCGCCGGTCAAAAACTACCTCAACATCCCCGAGATCATCCGCATCGCCCAGGATGTCGGTGCCGAGCTGATTCATCCAGGCTATGGCGTCCTCTCAGAATACGCGGACTTCGCCCAGGCCTGCGCCGATGCCGGCAGCACCTTTGGGGGCCCCACCCCGGAGAGGCTCCGCGGCTTCGGCGACAAGACCGCCGCCCGCAAAATCGCCGAAAAGGCCGG
>CALCHA010000529.1 GCA_937901265.1 uncultured Phycisphaerales bacterium | reverse complement strand
CCTTGGCAGTGATCGTTGGAGGCAATGACCAGGGCGATGGTCGCATTGAGTTTGCCGGCGACGATCTGCTCGGCGAGGTTCTGCAGCGTGGTTCCGCCGCCGGAAATCAGCACACCGAGGCGGGCGTGGCTGGCGAGGGGGTGCTGGGTTGAGGTCATGAGGGGGCTCCAGACTTGGTGGGGCGGGCGGCCAGCCATGCCATGACGGCGGTCCCGAGGACGAGGATGACCGTCACGCCGATGCCGATCCGGTGCAGGGCCACCTGGCCAAGGTCACCGCTTCCGGAGAGGGCGCCGATGGTGGGCCCGAGGCAGATGCCCATGCCGATGAGCGCCTCGTGAAATCCCGCGTGGCCTCCGTGGCCGGAGGAGACGTGCATCGCATAATAGAGCGCCGAGGAGTAGATGAGGGCGGCGCTGGCGCCGAAGAGAAGCTGCGAGAGAATCAGCACGGGGAGCGTGTGCAGCGTGAACATGCAGAGGAAAGACGCGGCGAGCCCCACCTGGGCGGCGAGCAGCCAGCGTGCCTTGTAGTGCCACCCCGTCCAGAACCACGCGATGGCGAACCCGACGACGCGGGTGAAGGTCCACAGGGAGGTGAGGGCGGCGCCGGCAGCAAGTTCGCCGGCGCTGGCCTGGCGGGCGAGCAGCAGCATCACCGGGATGAGCACGTTCATCGCCACATAGGCCAGGGCGTTGCCGATCCACGCCATGTGCAGCAGCGTCCGGGCACGGCCGCGCAGGGTCGGGTCGCCCGGATCGTGGGCTCCGGCGTGGTCCGTCGCCACCTGCTGCCTGACGCGCAGATCGGTCTTCATGCCCACCGCCCACAGCACGAGAAAGCCGGCAAGGCTGGTGATGGCGGGGGTGATGAAGATCAGCGCCCAGTTGCGGTCCTCGAGCGCGCCGCGCACGAAAAACGCAAGAAATCCCGCGGATCCCCAGGAAAGGTTGTAGAGGGACATCCGCGAGGTCAGCCGCAGCCGGCCAGGCGTCCGCGTCAGGGCGGATTCCACGGCCGGCCACATCATGGTGGAAGTGATGTTGTAGGGCAGCATCACGGCGAACATCATCCACAGCGCCGGGTGCCAGATCGCGGCCATCCCCGCGGCAGCGGTGACGGTGCAACCAAAGGACGCGACCAGCACCGATTTGCGCGGGCCGATGCGCTCTGAAACCCTGCCCGCGGCAATGGCGATGAAGATGTAGGAGAACCCCCAGAATGCCGAGAGCCACAACCGCTGCGAAGGCGTGGCGTGGAGTTGGTGGTCGGCGTAGTCGTAACAGCCGGCGGTGAGGAGGCTGCAGGCGAAAGAATTTGCAAATTCGACCGCGTACCAGGGCAAAAGCGAGCGCGCGTCGCCGGAGCCCCAGCGTCCCTTGTCCACCCGCCCTCCTGCCGCTGGGACTGCTGCGCTCACTTGGTGAAGAACTTCTTGATCGAGTAAACCGTGGATGCGCGACCGGCCCAGCCCCAGGTGTCTGCAAGGGGGAGCTCTTTCGGGCAGACCTTGACGCAGTTCTGCGCGTTGCCGCAGTCGGTGATTCCCCCCTCGCCCATGACGGCTTCGAGGCGTTCGTCGGCATCCACTTTTCCCGTGGGGTTGCCGTTGAAGTACTGCACCTGGGCAACGACCTGCGCACCGACGAAGGCGTTGTCGAGCGTAAACTGGGGGCAGGCCTCGAGGCAGCAACCGCAGGTCATGCAGCGGGAGAGGGCGTAAAGCTTTTCCTGTTGCTTGGGGTCGATCTTGGGCCCGGGGCCGAGCTTGTAGTAGCCGTCGACGGGGATCCAGCCCTTGATGCGTTTGAGGTTTTCAAACATCCGCGTGCGATCCACGATCAGGTCGCGAATGATGGGGAATTTCGACATGGGCTCAAGGGTGATCGGCCCGTCGCCTTCGATGGCCCGGATGCGATCGACCAGCGCCGAGCAGGCCTGCCGCGCCACGCCATTGATCACCACCGTGCAGGACCCGCACACCTCTTCCAGGCACGCCGCCTCGTAATTGATCGGGGTGGTCGTCTGCTTTTCGGCGGTGACCGGGTCGGCGGCGATGGCGCGCAGCACCGACGTCATGTTCATGTTGGCCTTGTAGGGAATCGAAAACGTCTGCCAATAGGCCGGTGAATCGGGGCGGTCCTGACGCTTCACACGGACCACGATGGGCGCGGTGCTGGTGGACCGGGGAGCGGCGGGAGGCGTGTGGGGTGCGGCGGTCATGGCTTGGCGTCCAGTTAAAAACAGCTTCGTGGTGCGTCATCACGCGGGAACATTTCAGGCACGTGCCCTACGCGGTGGTCTTTCCGTAGGTCCGCGCCACCGGCGTCACGATGGAAACATCCACCGGTTCATAGGAAAGCTCGGGCGTTGGGAACTGGTCCGGCGGCACCTGCTTGCAGGTGACCAGGGTCGTCTTCAACCATTCCTCATCGTTGCGCGGGTATTTGCGTTCGTCCAGCGAGAGGTCGTGTCGGTCCGCCTTGTCGTCGGGCACCTTGAAATGGGCACCGCGCGATTCATTGCGGTTGATGGCCGCCAGCGTGATCGCCTCGGCCAGCGCCAGCATATCGCGCAGGGCCTTGGTGAACGTGAGCGTGTTGTTGGTCCACGTTCCGGTATCCGGCATGCCGAGGTTGTTGCGGTAGCGGTCCTTCAGCCCCTGAAGCAGGGCCAGGGTCTCACGCATCTTGCTGTTGATGCGGATGATCGTCACGTTGTCCGACATCGACTTGCCCATCAGCCGATGCAGCACGTACGGATTGTCCTGGCCCTTGGAGGCGAACAGCGTCTGCTCCCACGCCACCTGGGCCTTCACCCCGGCGTCGAAGAGTGACTGCGGAGCGACCTGGGCCGCGTCCTCGCCGATTTCCTGAGCGGCATGGAGCCGGTGGCGCCCTATCTCGAAGCGACGCGCCCTCACGCGCCGAGCGGCGCTACCGTCGCCGTCGGCATGGCGTCGGACGGGGGTTGAGATGGCAGCCGCGCTCGCTCTCGACCCATTGCCGACCCCGCTGCGCGACGAAGCACCGGTCCAGAAACTGCGCATCCTCTATCACCACCGCGTCGTGTCGCGCGACGGGCAAAGCGTCCATGTCGACGACATGATCGCG
>CALCHA010000528.1 GCA_937901265.1 uncultured Phycisphaerales bacterium | reverse complement strand
CGACCACCTGCTGGCCTATGTACGCGGTTTGCTCGCGGATTCGCCCTCCCGGGAGGAGGATGTCGAGCTGCAGGCCTACGGAGCCTACGTGCTGGCCCTGGCAGAAAAGCCCGACCGCGCCGCGATGAACCGTCTCGCCGAAATCATCAACGCCGCCCCGAGCCCCACGGCTTATGGGGATGCCCGGCTCTACCTCGCGCTCGCGCAGGCCGCCGCCGGACAGCCCGACGCCGCGGCCGGGCTCATCCCCCAGGATTTGCCCCTCCCGCGCACACGCCGCAGTCAGGCGGGCTTGCTGGCCTCCCCGGTGCGCGATCAGGCCCTGCTCCTGACCACGCTCCTCGCGGTGAGCCCCGATGCCCCGGCCATCCCCGCCCTTGCCGCCAAGCTTGCCGCGGGCGCGGAATCGCGCGGTAACGACGGCTGGCTGAGCACCCACGACAACGCCCTGGCCTTCATGGCGCTGGGAAAGTACCTGCGCTCCACCAGGGGCGATGTGCCCTACAGCGCCGCGGCCATCCGCGTTGGCGACAAGGTGGTGGCCCAGGCCGCGGCAGGCGACAACACCCGCTGGAACACCGCCACCGCGCTCGATGGCCCGCTCACCGTGTCGATCGACGGGCCGGCGGCCGCCAAAGGCTACGTCTCATGGGTGCAGCGCGGTGTGCCGCTCACCATGCCGGCGGGAGAAGACCATGCCCTCAAGGTTCGCCGCGCGTGGCTGAGCGAGAAGGACACCCCGCTCGATGCGGCACAACTCGCCAGCGGCACCGCCGTCAAGGTGCGGCTGACCATCGAAACGCCCGACGCTCTCAAAAACGTGGTCATCGAAGACCTGCTTCCCGCGGGACTTGAAATCGAAAACCCGCGGCTCGATACTTCCGCCAAACAGGAGGGAGATGCCCCGCGCAACGGCACCCCAATCCTGGCACCTCACCAGGTGGACATGCGCGACGATCGCCTCGTTCTCATGACCGATGTGCCCGCCGGCGTCAGCACCTTCACCTACCTCGCGCGGGCCGTCACGCCGGGCAGTTACATCATTCCCCCCGTGCACGCGGAGTGCATGTATGACCCCGGCATCAACAGCCTCGCCGACGGCGGCGGGAAGCTGGAGGTGACCGCCCTGGCCAAACCCGCCCTGGTGCGGCGATGACCGGGCGGGCGCGTCAATGGCGGCGGCGGGCATTACGCGGAGCCGCCGCCGCGCTGCTGCTGGCGGTGACGGCGTGCCTCGGCTGGGAGGGGGCCCTCCGCTGGATCCCCTACCGCACCCCGCCGCGCCGCCCCGCCGCGGCGACCATCGTGGAAGATGCCGCAGGCAAGGACCTCGCCGCGTTCATCAGCAGCGAAGACACCTGGTGCTTTCCGCTCAAGAGCGAGGAGCTTTCCCCCTGGCTCAAGAAGGCCATCGTGGCCGTGGAAGATCGCCGCTTTTACGACCATGGCGGGATCGATTGGCAATCAGTGATAGGGGCCGCGTGGGCCGATGCCACCCATCTGCATGTGGTGCGCGGGGCGTCGACACTGACCATGCAGGTGCAGCGGCTGCGCGACCCCCGGGCGCGTACGTGGTGGAACAAAGCCGACCAGGCCTTTCGCGCCGCACAGCTCGATCGCCGGGAATCCAAGGACGCACTGCTGGCCGAGTATCTCAACGCCGCACCCTTCGGCGGAAACGTCGTCGGTGCCGGTGCCGCCGCCTGGCGCTACTTCGGTAAACGCTGCGCGGACCTCAGCCTGGCGCAGGCCGCCCTTCTGGCGGGCCTGCCGCAGTCCCCCAACCGCCTGCGACCTGACCGCCATCCCGAGGCCGCGATCGAGCGACGCCATCTCGTCCTGCTCGCCATGCGCGGCACCGGAGCGATCAGCGCCCAGCAGTTCGCCGTCGCCGATGGCGAGCCCGTCGATGCCCGCTGGCTGCCACTCCCGCAGCGGGAAAATCAGCGTGCCTACGGGGCGCTGCCGGCACTGGCGGGGCTCAAGGCCACCCATCCCGGCGAGCGCGTGAGGACCACGCTCGACCCGCGCGTGCAGCCCGCTGCCTATGCACTGGCGAAAGCCCAGGTGGCGGCGCTGGCACCCAGCGGCATCGATTCGGCCGCGGTCGTCGTGATCGATGTCCCGACGGGGCGGCTGCTGGGGACGGTCAGCATCAGCCAGCGGGCCGACGCGGTGGATCTCACCCGCGCCCGCCGCTCCACCGGATCGACGCTCAAGCCCTTCATCTACGCCGCCGCGTTCGACGAAGGGGTGCTGAGCCCGCAGGACAAGTTGACCGATGCGCCCAAGTCCTGGACAGGCTATGTGCCGGTGAATTTTGACCGCGAGTTTCATGGAACGATGAGCGCCGCGGATGCCCTCGCGCAATCGCGCAACATTCCCGCCATGACCCTGCTGGCCAAGACCGGCGAGGATGCCGCTTTGGCCGCGATGAGTGCGGCCGGCGTCAGATCCCCCGGAAGATCCAATCGCGCGTATGGCCTCGCCCTGGCGATCGGGGGCGCGGAAGCGTCGCCGCTGGAACTCGCGGAGGGCTACGCCACGCTCGCCCGCGGCGGGCAGCATCTGGGCCTCTCGCTTTTGCCCGGCGATCCGCGCGAAGCCCGCCGCGCCCTGCCGGAGGAGGTTGCCGGTGAAACCCTCGCCTGCCTCGCCGATCCGGCCCGCACCCGCGCCGTCGATGGGGGTGGCGCCGCGGCCGCCCTGGGCGCGGCGTGGAAGACGGGCACCTCGAGCGATCTCAAAGACGCATGGTGCGCGGCGGTTACCCCGCGCATCGCCGTCGTCGTGTGGCTCGGTAATGCCGGCGGTCAGGCCAGCCCCGCGCTGGTCGGTGTTGAGGCCGCCGCCCCGCTCGCCCTCCAGATCCTCGGGGCAGTCGACAGCGCCCCTCCCGGCGCGGCGTGGCAACTGGCCACCGCCGGCGGTCCCGTCAAAGTCCTCAGCCCGCAGCGCGAACGTCTCGCCGTCGTTTCCCCGCGGGAAGGACAAAATATCTACCTCGAAGGCCCCACCCGCGTCCTGCTCAAAGCCAGCGGCGGCACCGGCCCCACACGCTGGTGGTTTGCCAACGGTGCCCTCCTCGCCACCACCCCCGCCGCGCTCCCCGCCACCTGGCAACCCACGCCCGGCACCTACACCCTGCGCCTCGTCGACAACGCCGGTGCCGCATCGACGGTGCAAGTCCGCGTCAGATAAATTACGATGACAACGCTGAACGCCAAATGCTGAACGGAGACCGCATGCGTCACACCGCCACGCTCGCAGCCGCTGCCCTGCTCCTCCTCGCCGTCGCCGCCCAGGCGGACGACAGCAACGTGCCGCGCACCCTCATCCCGTTGCGCCTCGACTGGAAGTTTCTCAAGAACGCTCCCGCCGGCGCTGAAACCGCTGCTGACACCGGCGCCTGGCAAAACGTCACCGTCCCGCACACCTGGAACGCCCTCGATGGGCAGGATGGCGGCAAAGATTATTTCCGCGGCGAGTGCGTCTACCGCCACTCCTTCGCCATCCCCGCAGATCAGGCCGGACGCACCGTCTACCTGCGCTTCCAGGCCGCCAACCAGCGCGCCACCGTCACCCTCAACGGCAAACAAGTCGGCAAACATGCCGGCGGCTTTTCCGCGTTCTGCTACGATGTCACCCCCTTCCTCCGCCCCGGCAGCAACGACCTCGCCGTTCGCGTCACCAACACCGAAGACAAAAATGTTCCCCCCTGGTCCGCCGACTTCACCTTCTTCGGCGGCATCTACCGTGACGTCGACCTCTTCACGCTCGACCCCGTGCACATTTCGCCGCTCGACGACGCCTCCCCCGGCATCGCCATCACCACGCCGGCGGTCAGCAAAGAGGCCGCCACCGTCAGCGTCCGCTCCCTGATCCGCAACGCCTCTTCCGCCACCGCCACGCGCGTGGTGCAGAGCGACCTCCTCGATGCCAAAGGCGACGTCGTGCTCACGCAGCAGCAGGGCCTCACCATCGACGCCGGAAAGAGCGAACCGCTCACCGCCAGTTTCGCCCTGGCCAGCCCGCACCTCTGGAATGGCCGCAAGGACCCCTACCTCTACAGCATCCGCGTGCGCGTCCTTGAGGATGGGAAAACGCTCGATCAACTGTCTCAAGCGTTCGGCGTGCGCACCTTCGCGGTCGATCCGGTGAAGGGCTTCCTGCTTAACGGGCAGCCCTACGATCTGCACGGCGTGAACCGCCACCAGGATCGGCAGGACAAGGGCTGGGCCATCTCCGATGCCGACCACGACGAAGACATGGCGATCATCAAGGAGATGGGCTGCACCGCCGTCCGTCTCGCCCATTACCAGCACGCCCAGCACTTCTATGATCTCTGCGATCAGAACGGGATCATCGCCTGGGCCGAGGTTCCCATCGTCGACCAGCTCGGGCGGACGCCGGAGTTCACCGCCAACTGGCGTCAGCAGTACACGGAGTTGATCAAGCAGTCGGGCAACCATCCCGCCATCTTCTGCTGGAGTGCGGGCAACGAAGTCGATCCCCCGGCCAACCCCAGCCGCGGGCCCGATGTCTACGCCGCGTTCCGCGAGATATCCGCCCTGGGGCACCAGCTCGATCCCTCACGCCCCACCGCCTCCGCCTGGCGCGAGCGCTTCTACCCCCCCGCCGGCACCACCGATCTCCTGGGCCTCAACGCCTATCTCGGCTGGTACGACCGCGATTTTACCGAACTCGAAAGCTACATCGCCGACCATTCCAAGGGAGACGTCAAAGGCAAATGGGCCATGACCGAATACGGCGCCGGCGCCAGTATCTATTTTCCCTCCGAGACGCCCGTGCGCATGTACAACTCCGACGAATACCATTGCCTCTTCCAAG
>CALCHA010000527.1 GCA_937901265.1 uncultured Phycisphaerales bacterium | reverse complement strand
AGGACACCGTCAAGGGTGTGGCGGCGGTGGTCAAGGACATCCAGAAACACGCCCCGCAGGCCAGGATCCTGCTGATGGCGATCTTCCCGCGCAACGACCCGCCTCCCAAGGCCCGCGCCGACATCAACCAGCGCATCCATCAGGCCAACGAGCAAATCGCCAGGCTCGCCGACGGCAAGACGATCAAGTACCTGAACATCAACGACCAGCTCGCCGACAAAGAGGACAAGCTCTTCCCCGGCGTGATGGGCCGGGACAATCTGCACCCGACGGACAAGGGCTACCAGATCTGGGCCGACGCGATGAAACCGATTTTGACGGAGTGGCTGGGCGCGCCGGCGGCGACGCAACCTGCTCTTTAATCGTGTCTTCCGCGGCGTGCCTCTCTGTCACCGCCGACCGTCCGCAGGATGGCTTGGGCCGCAAACATTTTGCCTGCGCGAGGGGAGGCGATTTGCGTGAGAACGCCATCTTTCACCAACGCCTCGATGATGCCCTTGGCTGTCGGGTACGTTACGGAGAGAAACTTCGCTGCATACACGATGGTCATGTACGGATTGATGAAGAGTTGATCCACGAGGGGCAGAGCTTTGGGGCGATCGCGCATGTCGAGCCGAATGCTCTCTCGAAGGTGCAGCAGTTTTACGGCACCTTCATTCGCCTCCCGCGCCGTCTCAACCACGCCCTGCAGGAAAAAGCGTAGCCAGCCGTCCCAGTCGCCCTGGGTGCGGACCCGTTGCAACCGCAAATAGTAGTCGTCGCGCCGACCCTCGAAGAAAGCGGACAGGTAAAGCAGCGGCTGACTCAGGCGCTTTCGTTCCATAAGAAACAGCGTGATAAGCAGACGACCGACGCGGCCGTTGCCGTCGAGGAACGGGTGAATCGCCTCGAAGTGCTCGTGCATGATCGCACATTGGACCAAATCAGGAATTTCCTCGCGGCGGTGCAGGAATTTTTCCCAGGCGCCCAGCGTATCCATCAGATATTCCACCGGGGGAGGGACGTAGGATGCGCTCTCGATCGTACTGCCCGCACGGCCGATCCAATTCTGCGACTTGCGGAATTCTCCCGGGGTGGCGTGCGATCCCCGCACGCCCTGCATCAGGACGCGGTGCACCTCGCGCACCAGCCGCAGGCTCAGGGGAAGAGACCCCAGCAACTCGATGCCGTGCTGCAGCGCGATGACATAGTTTTTCACTTCCTGCACGTCCGCGGGATCGCCACCGGCGGCGCCGGGCGAAAACTCGTCCATGAGCAGTTCGGCCACGGTGGTTCGTGTGCCCTCAATCTTGCTTGAGAGCACTGCTTCACGGCGCATGTAGGGCTCGATGAGGAGATGCGGGTTGGGCAAGTGGCGGCCCGCGCCGGAGAGTTCGCTCAAGGCGGCGTCAGCTTCGGAAAGAAGACGAACCATCGCATCGTCGTATACCACCCGCTGCGGCAGAGTCGGGACAAACGCCCAATAGGTGCCCATGTGGACCACCTGGCCAGCTTCCCGGTTCCCATATTCCTCTGGCCGCATCCTTTTCTCCCGCGTGGTAATTAAAATTCGTGGCCCACAATTTTAATACCATGAGGCGCTCTTAAAGTCCACTTTAATTGGGCCGTGCTTCGTTAAAGTTTTGATCCCCAAATTTTAATGCTCGCCGTGACAGTTAAAAAAAATATAACCAGCACCAAAAAAGAATGAGGTCTCGCTGTAAAAGCAGGACCTCATTCATCTTACGTCACAATCTTGCGATCGTTCATCCGCGAACGAAGACCTTCGCTTCCCATGCTTCCAGCTTGCCGACCCATTGGCGGTCTTTGATTTCCACCTTTTCGCCGGTGAGCCAATCTGTCCAGTTTTCGCCATCGGGGAAGTTGGTGACTTCGTGGGGGTCGTGGACCTTGTCCTTGAAGTTGGCGATGACGACGACCTGCTTGCCGCTGTCATCCCAGCGGACGAAGGCGAGGATGCCGTCGGCGAGGTGTTCGTAGAAAAAGGTCAGGTCGTTGCGGTGCAGGGCGGGGTTTTCCCGGCGCAGGTGGATCATTTTCTTGTAGTGCTCGTGCAGCGCCTTATTGTTCTCGTTGGCCAGCAGCGTCCAGT
>CALCHA010000526.1 GCA_937901265.1 uncultured Phycisphaerales bacterium | reverse complement strand
GGGATCGCCGTCGAGCGAGCCGAAGTTGCCCTGCCCGTCGATGAGCTTGTAGCGCATGTTCCAGTCCTGGGCGAGACGGACGAGCGTGGGATAGATGACCGCTTCGCCGTGCGGGTGGTAGTTGCCCGACGTGTCGCCGGCGATCTTGGCGCATTTACGATGCTTGGAGCGCGGTCCAAGCTGCAGATCATTCATCGCGACGAGGATGCGGCGCTGCGAAGGCTTGAGGCCATCGCGGACATCCGGCAGGGCGCGGTCCATGATCGTGGACATGGCGTAAGTGAGGTAGCTTTCCTGCAGCTCGTGCTCGATCTGCAAGTCGGTAATGCGTGCGTCCTGGTCGAACATCAATCGCCCTTTTACGAGTCGGGGTGTATGCATGACTTGTGCGGGGAGAAACGCTGCTGCCGATCCATTTCGCAAGCGAATGGGTCACCGGCAACGGGCCCTCCGTAACGCCCTTATTTTACAGAAAAAGATCCTCGGACGCGAGCGACGCGGCAGGCATCCGGAAAAGACCCGTGGGTTCGTTTGTTAGGTTTATTTTAGGATCTTCTCAGGAAGATTTCCACTCGAACCCTTTGAACGTTCACCCCCCCCTTGTGGATCCGCTGCGCAACGCCGCGTTGCTGCATGTGTCAGCCATTGAAACGATGGCGCAGACCTTCGTGGTGTTGTACGCCCTGGCAGCGCCGGCCCTGGCGATGGAGGCGGGAGAGGTGCCGTGGGTGACCAAAAAAAGACTCTGCGGCGGCTGGCGGCGCGGGCGTTTTTCTTAGCGTGAACGCGGGCGCTTTTTGGCGGCGTGACGCAACACCTCGTTGGCGACGCGCTGCCCCGATGCCAGAGCCCCGGCCACCGTTCCGGCTTGCGCGGCATCCGTCGCTTCGCCCGCGAAAAACAACGCCCCCCCCACCGGGGCGGCCAGCTTCCGCGCCCCATCCGAGCCGCCCGCCAGCGCATAACTGTAGGCCCCGCGACTCAGAGGCTCCGCATGCCAGTCCGCGACGTGGGCCCCAGCCAGCAGCCGATCAATCGTGCTTCGCGTCACCCGCAGCACCCGGCTCAGCGTCGCGGCGGCAAGGGTGAGGATTTCCTCTTCCGATTTGCCCGTGAGGGCGGCCGCGGCGGGGCCACCGGCCCACCCGGTGAGGACGGAACTGCGCAGTGGAAGCGTCGTCCACCACGTCGGAAACGCCGCGCCGGGGCAATGGAAAAAATCGAGATCGGAGACATCATTTTCCCAGAAGGGTTCGCGAAAGCGCAGCAATACTTTCACGACCGGACCCATCGCCAGCATGGCCAACCCATCGGTTTTTCCCCTGGGCAGCGGCGGGTCGAACGCGATGTGGCCCTCTTCGCCGGGCTGTAGCTGAAGAACCCCCAGGGGAACTGTGAGCACCACCGCCGTGGCATGATAAATGCGGCGCTCGCCCTCATGAATCGCTTCCACTTCCACCCGGTCACCCCCCCACCGCACGCGGCGAACCACCGATGCACACTTGATGTGCGCGCCCGTGTTCGAAACGCCGGTGCAGAGAACCTTGATGATGCGGTCATACCCCGCGTTCAGCCGGAAGAGGCGCTCCCCCTCGATTTTGTCGGCAGCGGCCTGCGCCATGGCGAGCCAGCGCGAACTCACGAGGCGCGCGTCGGCGGCATCGAAGCCTTCGACGTAGGCCCGGGCGAAGCGCCGCGACTCCTTGTCGGCGCGCCCCGCGAAACGTTTGACCGCCTTATCGAACGAAAGATCCTCCTCCCCGACTTTCTCCGTCACCGCCAGCCCCTTCTCGACCTGCGCAAAGAAATCATCCCGCTTCCGCAGGCGCCCCCGCGCGTAGACCCAGTGCTGGTTGATGAGGTCGTACAGACAGGCACCACCCGCCTCGGCGATGCGCCACGTTTCCGGCGGCTTGCCGTGGATGAACTCCGCCCCCCGTTCGATCGGCAGCGGCCAGGCGGGATCATGCATCGTATCGATGCGCCCGCCCAGGCGTTTGCGCCCTTCCAGCAGGATCACGTCGAGTCCCTCGGCCGAAAGCCTGTTGGCCGCCGCGAGTCCCGCGGCGCCGCCACCGACGATCAACACATCCGCTTGTTCCAGCATGTCGCTCCCATGGCAGACGGGGGTTCGGGGCCGCAGGACAGCGCCTGTCGGACATCTCTACGTTGGTCGCCCCCATCCTGTCGGCCTGCACCTTCTCGCCGCGGCTCTTACTGCGCGGCGGCGGCTTTGAGGGTGGCCAGTTGCTCCGCGGAGATCGGGGTCACCGTCCCGTGGCGGGCCCCTTTGGGCATCGCAAGCTCGGCGCCGACATCCTTAAATGTTTTCCAGTCCGTGGTCTGCAGAGCGCCATATTTGTGCGCCGTGTACATGTCGTAATAAATCGTCCACCCGTCGCCGACTTTCGCAATCGTTGGCCCTTCGACCCACGCGACGGAAATAGGGGCGGAGGCTTTCGACCAAGGTCCCTGCGGCGATTCCGCGGTGGCCACGCGCAGGTTTTTCTTCGCCTCGGGAACCTTGGTTTCATCCTTGATGACCATCACGTAGTGCTTGTCGCCGGCCTTCGTGATGGTGGCGTCGATGCAATTGAAGCCGGGGTCGTAAAACAGTTTCGTGCCGGAGAACGTGATGAAATCCTTGGTGGTGCAATAATACATGCGGTGGTTGAGGATCACGCCCTTCGCCAGATCGCCCCCGGGGAGCGCGGTCTCCTTGAATTTTTCAGGGATCGTCGAGGCCCAGAAGATCAGCCATTCCGCGTGGATGTCATCATAGAAGAGCTCGGGTGCCCAGGTGTTCTGCGCGGTGGCTTCATACGTCATGGCATCGACGAAACGCTGGTCCGACCAGTGCAGAAGGTCCTTGGAGCTGGCGACACCAAAGCCCTGGTCGGACCATCCGGTGGTCCAGACGAGATGCCAGACACCGTCGGAACCCTGGCGCATGCAGGGATCGCGCATGAGTTTCCCGCCCAGGGTGGGGGTGAGGAGCGGCTTGTCGTTGTGCAACGGGGTGAATTTGAGGCCATCGTCCGACCACGCCAGATGCAGGCCGGCACCCTCGTCGCCGAAGTAGGAGAAGAGCCAGGGGCCTTTCCCGGTTTCGGGGGCGGGGCCAGGAGCGGAACCGGGAGCGGGTCCGGGGGCATCCGCGCCCAGCAGGGTGGCCGCGGCGAGGGCGAGGGAACCGAGGGCAACGAGTTTTCGCACCATCATGAAACCTCCTTACAGCCCCCCTACGCCCGATCGTATCTTACGCCCAGGAGAAAGCTAAGCACCAGTGCCAGGCAGGCCGCGATGACCAGCACGCCGCGAACTTTGGGAAGCAGCGTCTGCTGGAGCAGCGCGGGAACGGGTTCCACCGGCTCTGGGTGCGTCGGGGTGAGGCTCTCCGCCAGGAGAGTCTCAACGCTGCGGTCCTTATAAGCGGCAGCGGGATCGAGCACGACGACCTCCTGGTCCGTCCGCTGCAGGTGCAGTTGCCGCGAGGCGAGGCGTTCCATCAGCACCGGCTCGGTGGTCGCGGCTTGGATGAAGTCCTTCTGCAGCGCGATTTTCTGATCGAAAAGCTCGAGCGTCGCCTGGTAGTCGTTGCGCACTGTTTGGGCATCTTTGACGTCCTGGACGGCGGGGGTAATGACCACGGCCGCCAGGATGGCCAGCGCACCGATCAGCAGGGCCCAGGAAATTGTCCCCACCGAAAAGATGAACGGGATCCAGATAAACGTCGGGGTACGGGGTCGCATGAGGGGCCTTTCAGGGGGGTGCGGGGTTCCGGGGCCGTAGGATTATCGGTCATGGGCGGGCGGAGGCTCAAGTAATCTCATGGCCGAAAAGGGTGCGGGACCGGCGGACCGGCCCCGGGTATGATGCCGGCAGACCGTCCCCCTCGCTGGAGATACGCATGAGCACCCGCACCCTGTGGAACTTTGCCGTGGTCCTGCTTACTTACCTGCCCTGGCTGGTGGTTGCCGCGGCCGGAGCGGCGGCATTTTTTCGGAACAAGGCGTTGCCCCGTGGCCCGCTGATGGTGCAGATCGTCGGTGCCCTGGGCGCGTTCGTCATCGGGGTGGGCCAGTGGCTCATTATGTGGCTGCTGGTGTGGGGGGAGGCGCCGCTGGGGATTTATGACGCCTCGGGCGCGGTGCTGACCTTCCTGGTCTTCGTGGCGGAAATGGTATTCGCCGGGGGTTATGCCTGGGAAAAATTTAGCGCGGCGCGGCAATCGCCGGCATTTCCGGTGACCTGAACCGGCGTCAACCAGCGCAGGCCAACGCGGTTCCCCTTTTCCACGCCGGGTGATGCGCTTTGACCCTCCGCCACCGCGTTGCAATAGGGCGGCGGAGGCTCTGTCGCGCTTAGCCTTTGGACCAGAACTTTCCGCCGTAGACGGCGCGATCGCCGAGTTCTTCTTCGATGCGGAGGAGCTGGTTGTATTTGGCCACACGGTCCGAGCGGGCCGGAGCGCCCGTTTTGATCTGGCCGCAGTTGGTGGCGACGGCGATGTCGGCGATCGTGGCGTCTTCGGTTTCGCCGGAGCGGTGCGAGAGGATCGCCGAGTAGCCGTTCCGCATGGCCAGCCCGACAGCCTCAAACGTCTCGCTCAGCGTGCCGATCTGGTTGACCTTCACGAGGATCGAGTTGGCCGTCCTGGTCGAGATGCCCTTCTGCAGGAACTCGGTGTTGGTGACGAAGAGGTCGTCGCCGACGAGCTGGATTTTATCGCCGAGCTTGTCGGTGAGCTTCTTCCAGCCGGCCCAGTCGTTCTCCGCCATGCCGTCCTCGAGGGAACGGATCGGGTACTTGGCGGCCCAGTCGGCCCAAAGGGCGGCGAGCGCGTCGGAGGTGACGATCTCGTTGGAACTCTTGAAGAACTTGTAGCCTTCCTTGCCCGCCTCCTTGGCTTCGTTGGCCAGCTCGGAGGTGGCGGGGTCGAGGGCCACGAAGACATCCTTGCCGAACTTGTAACCGGCGGCCTTGACGGCGGCTTCGATCACTTCGAGGGCTTCCTCGTTGCTCTTGAGATTGGGAGCGAACCCGCCTTCATCGCCCACGGATGTGTTGTAGCCCTTCTTCTTCAGGACCGTCTTGAGCGTGTGGTAGATTTCGGTCCCCATCCGCAGCGCGTGGGCGAAAGACTCCGCACCCCAGGGCTGGATCATGAATTCCTGGAAGTCCACATTGTTGTCGGCGTGTTTGCCGCCATTGAGAATGTTCATCATCGGCACCGGCAGCACCTTGGCGGCGGATCCGCCCAGGTAGCGGTAGAGCGGGAGGCCCGAGGCGTCTGCGGCGGCCTTGGCGGCGGCCATGGAGACGCCGAGGATGGCGTTCGCGCCGAGCTTCGCTTTGTTCTTCGTGCCATCCAGAGTGATCATGGCGTAATCAAGCTCTTCCTGATCACGGACATCCAGGCCGAGGATTTCGGGGGCGATGAGCGTGTTGACGTTGTCGACAGCCTTCGAGGTCCCCTTCCCGCCGTAGCGAGCTTTGTCGCCATCACGAAGTTCCACCGCTTCATTTTCGCCGGTCGAGGCCCCGGACGGGACCGCGGCGCGGCCGAGGGTGCCATCTTCCAGGATGACATCGACTTCAACAGTGGGATTGCCGCGGGAGTCGAGGATTTCGCGGGCGTGGACGAGTTCAATGGCGAAAGACATTCGTGAGGCTCCGGTGGTTGGGGTATAAGCCGGCGCAGGGCCGGGCGGGGACAAGGGGGAAAGAATAGCGGAGGGGGGCGCGGCTGCCAAGCGAGGAGCGAGAGCGGAGGAGTGGGCATTGAGGACTGGGTGTGGCCAAATGGCCAAGTGGGTTGGACAGGTGTCCAAACAGTGGATGGGCGTAACAGCTTGTAGGGGTTGAGGTTGTCGAGAGGTGGCCAAGGTGGCCAGATATTTTACATCATTCATTTGGCAGGGACGTGGCGTGGCAAGGCGACGGGGGCAGGGCGACGGCCGCACCGCGACAGGGAGGGGGCCGAGGAGACCCATTGGAGCAAGTGGTGGGGGCATTGTTCGCGCTCCTTTCGATAGGGCGAGGTGCGCCCACTTTGTGCGCACACCGGGGGCCATGATCGGCCGTAGAGCGATTGTTTCAAATGCTTTATAGTTGTCTGTTGGTTACCAAACATACGATTGCGGATGCCAAGTGGTGCGCGCCTGCGGTGAAGGTTGCATCGGCTGCGGCCGACAGGCGGGCGGGACGCCCGCGGTACTTTCGGGGCGGTCCTGCGGGGCGAAGCAATCTCCGCATAGGTCGCAGAATGTCGTTGACGGGAATAGAGATCATGGTAGTATTGTGTTAGGGAGGCACCTCTGATGGCGCAGGGCTCGACGATCGAATGGACGGAGGCGACGTGGAATCCGGTCACGGGTTGCACGAAGGTGAGTGCCGGCTGCAAGAACTGTTATGCGGAGCGGATGGCGAAGCGGCTGCAAGCGATGGGAACACCGCAGTACGCGGAGGGGTTCACGTTGCGGGAGCAGCCGGGGATGCTGGATTTGCCGCGGCGGTGGAAGAAGGGGCGGACGATCTTTGTGAATTCAATGAGTGATTTATTTCATAAAGATGTGCGGCTGGCGTATATCCAGCAGGTTTTTCGGGTGATGAATGAGTGTCCGCAGCATTCATTTCAGATATTGACGAAGCGGCCGGAGATTGCGGCGGCGTATAGGGATGCGGTGGAATGGACGGGCAACATCTGGATGGGGACGAGCGTGGAGAATGCGCTGGTGGTGGATCGGATCAGGTCGTTGCAGCGGATTGAGGCGGCGGTGCGTTTTTTGTCGTTGGAGCCATTGTTGGGGCGCCTGCGGCGGTTACCGCTGGAGGGGATTGGGTGGGTAATTGTGGGGGGGGAATCGGGGCCGGGATCAAGGCCGATGGAAGTGGAGTGGGTTCGAGAGATTCAGGAACAGTGCGCGGAGAAAGGGGTGGCATTTTTCTTCAAGCAGTGGGGCGGCGTGCAGAAAAGCAAGACGGGGCGGGAGTTGGATGGGCGAACGTGGGATGAGATGCCGGTAGGGAACACGGTTTTGGAGCCGGATGATGAGTGCCTTCGAGTTACCGGAGCCCGTTGACGACGGGCTGTTTATACCCAACGTGGGGGCGCCGGTAGCCAACCGCTCTATAAACTAATTTTTTGCTCAAAAATGCGGCTGGGGAACGATTGGGCGCGGCGTCGCCAAGCGGGATAGTCGGGGCCAGGGAAAAATGTTTTAGGGGTTGAAGGGAACTGTCGCCCGGCAGGCGGGGAAGCGGGGGCAGCCCCAGAAGTGGGAGCCAGGGGTCGGGCCGCGGCGGGCCGTGCGGCGGAGCATCGGGAGCTTGCATGTGGGGCAGAGAGGGGTTGATGGTGTCGGTTGCAACCCCGTGGCAGGCGATTCTGGAACTTGCGATCCGAGCGATTGCGATCCGGGGCCTTGCGGCGGGTGGGAAGCGCGCGGGGCCGTGAGGGTGGGAAGGAGTTCCGAAAGGTCTCGGCCGTCAACGAGGGTAACGGGGTTATTCCCAGCGAAGGCGGTGGCCGCTGCGGTGAAACGGCCGGAGGTGACGAGGATCGCGTGGGCGGCCTTTTCGGAGGTGAGCACCCCGAGGAGTTCGCGGACCGGTTGAACACCGACCGAGAAGGTTTTCCAGTGTTTGCACTGGACGAGGGTGACTTGGCCGGATTTGTGCAGGCGAATGTCGACGCCGCCGTCGCCGGACGAGGAGCCGACGACCTGGGCGGAATAGCCTTGGCGGCGATAGGCCTCGGCGATGAGTTGTTCGAAGTCTTGCCAGGAGAGCTTGCGGACTTGTTCAAGGGTTGTGTGCTTTTCGAAGCGGCGGCGGTTGATGAACTTGGTGAACTCGGCGACGAGCCAGGCGACGAAGAGCGGCGCAGCAGCGACCCACCACAGCTTGA
>CALCHA010000525.1 GCA_937901265.1 uncultured Phycisphaerales bacterium | reverse complement strand
TGCTGTTGGGGTCGCAAAGGACCGCATGCGTGAAGACCGTCTTCGCGCGCTGCGGGCGATCCGATTTGCGTCGCGCTTTGGGTTCGAGATCGAGCGGTCGACGTGGGAGGCGATGCTCGTGAGTGCACCTCATCTTGCGCGACTGTCGCAGGAGCGGGTAAAGCAAGAGATCGAGAAGACCCTGGAACAGGTGGTGCAGGAGTGTGGCCGCTATCCACTTGAAGCGTTTGAGTTCGTTCGTCAGGGCCTCAACCACACCGTTCACCAGATCCACGGCGAGCAGAAAGCCAGGACCGACGGCGAGATCGCCTGTCACGTCTCCGGCCAGCAGCTTTGCTGGGGGCTGCGCAACTTCGCGGTGCAACGTTACGGCCTGCTGGCCAAAACGGTCCTCACGCATTGGAACGTCCAGCGCACCAATGACTTTGGCCGCATCGTCTTTGCGATGGTCGATTCCCGGCTGATGCAGAAGACGGACGATGACGACCCGCGGGATTTTGACAACGTGTTCGACTTCCCCTCCGCATTTGACCCCCCCGCGCGGCCCCGGACGAGCGCGGCACCGGTCTTTGCGTTGTAAGCTCGCCGCGCTTCAGCCACGCGTTGCGGCCCTCCTATAATCCGCCATGAAATCCGCCCTCCCGCCTGTCGCCTTCCGCCATCTCGCCACCGCGTGCGACGCGGCGAAAGCTACCGCTTCGAAGCTGCAGAAGACCGCGCTGCTGGCTGCGTATTTGCGCACGCTCGGATCGCCCGACGTGGGGATGGCGGCGCGATTCCTGGCCGCGCAGCCCTTCGCACCCTCGACCTCCAAAGCGCTGCATCTCGGCGGGGCAATCGTGGTGGAAGCGGTGCGGCAGATTGCATCCCTGGAACGTCACTCGCTGAATCAGGCGTTTCGCGAACATGGAGAGATCGGCGAAGCGATTTCCGCGATGTGGGTCGATCCGCCGATGGAGGCGGAACCGCTGCTGCTGGGGGAGGTTCAGGCGGCGTTTGATTCCATTCAGGACACAGGGGTGCAGGAGGCGAAGCGTCAGCATCTGGTGGCACTCCTGCGCCGTTGCACCGCCCGGGAGGCCGTGTATCTGATCAAGATCATCCTGGGCGACATGCGGATCGGGGTCTCGGAGGGGGTCCTTGAAACGGCGCTGGCCGAGGCGTTCGACACAAAGCTCGCCGCGGTGCGCAAGGCGCGGCTGCTGGTGGGGGATATCGACGCGGTGGCGCTGCTGGCGTGCGCGGGCGGGCTGGATCTGGCGAAGTTTCGTCCCTTCATTCCGCTGGGGTCCATGCTGGCGCAGCCGATCATGACAGCACAGGAGATGATCGACACCCTTGCCGGGCGGCCCGCGGTGGCGGAGGACAAGTATGACGGGATCCGTGCGCAGCTCCACGTCGCTCCGCCGGAGGGTAATCCCGAGGTGCCGCCGCGGGTCGAACTCTTCTCGCGCGGCGCGGGGGCGGTGAGCGCCTCATTCCCGGACATCGTGGAGCCCGTGACGCGTTTCGCGGCCGCCATCGGACGGCGGTTCGTGCTCGATGGCGAGATCGTTCCCATGCAGATCGTCGCCGACGCGGACCCAATCACGCTGCCCTTTTCCACGCTGCAGAAACGTCTCGGCCGCAAGACGCTCACCGCGCGGCAGCTCCGCGAAAATCCCTGCGTCTTCGTCGCTTTCGATCTGCTGTGGCTCGACGGCGCGCTGTTGCTGGACCGCCCCCTGAGCGAGCGCCGCGAAAAACTGCAGCAGCTCTGCGCACTCCCCTCGCCCCACAACGCTGAACGTCGAACGCCCAACGCCGAACGCCCGCCTCCCCCCTTCATCGTCGGCCCCTCGGCGACAGTCACGACGGCGCAAGAGCTCGACGTCCTTTTCACCGCCGCCCGGGCCCGGCGCAACGAGGGGCTGGTGGTGAAGCGGCTCGATTCGACCTACACGCCGGGGCGGCGCGGCGATGCGTGGCTAAAACTCAAATCGCACCTTCCCACGCTGGATGTCGTGGTCGTCGCCGCCGAGCGCGGCCACGGGAAGCGCAAGGACGTGCTGTCGGATGTGACCTTCGCGGTGCGGAAAACGCTCGATGATCCGAGCAATTCCGGCGCGTTCGAGCTGGCCACGATCGGCAAGGCCTACAGCGGACTCACCGATGCGGAGATCGCCGACCTCACGGGCCGCTTTATGGATGAAACGCTGGAGGAGCGCGGGCGGCAGCGCATCGTGCGCCCGACGGTGGTGCTGGAGATCGCCTTTGACCAGATCACCCGCTCGGCCCGCCACAATTCCGGCTTCGCTTTGCGTTTTCCGCGGATCGCGCGGATCCGTGACGACAAGACGCTCAGCGACATCGACACGCTGGAGCGCGTCGAGCAGATATTCCGCAGCCCGGACAATCTGGCGCTGGAGCTTACCGGTGAACCGCGTGCGGGGCGCTCCAGCAGCCCGGACCAGCTTTCGCTGTTCTGACCGCCGCCATCACTGCATGCACCGGGGGGGCATACGGATTCCATCTTTTTCGCACGCAGAAGTGTCGTCACAGCCGCGACCATGAGGGAGCGACCAGATTGGTTTTCGATCACACACTGGTTGCTCGCTGACGGTTAAAGATTCCACACTCCTTGTCCAGGGACGGAAACGTCCTTCTTCGAGCGTCCAGACCATAACACGAAGGGACGAAGGACCGACGAAGATCACGAAGGGGTCTGGCAGAGCTTGGTCACGTTTCTCTGAAAGCGTTCCATGGCTGAAGGGATGGCCCGCTTGGGATCAGCGCCTTTGTGGCCTTCGTGGGTCCTTCGTCCCTTCGTGTTTTCGCCTGGACGCTCGAACAAGGACGTTTCCGTCCCTGGTCAAGTAAGAACGTCTGGAATCTTAAGCCCTCACGGTCGTTGCGCGGTTGTTCGCCATGCCTGAAAATCAATGGGAATCCGCGTCAATGCGGGCTGGGCTGGGGCTTTGGCGTGGCCAGTTTTAACACCACGGGCTCGCCGCCGGCCCGCTGCACGCGCACCTCCGCCGGGCCGGTCACTTCCACATACACGATGGCACGTCCGCCGCGCAGCGCCCGCGTCGCAGCGTGATAATCGCCCACATCGTTGGTGTCGCCGTTCTCGATGCCAAGGAAGCGGGCCGCGCCGGTCACGGCCACGGTGATCGGGGTCTTGTCGGGCACCAGCACGCCCGATGCATTGACGGCTGCCACTTCCAGCTGCGCGACATGCTTTCCATCGCCCGGCCCGAGGGTTGTCGGGTATTCCCTGACCTCCAGCCGCGCCGCGGAATCCTGTGCCGTGGGCCGATCTCCGGTTCCGCCCCACATCTCCGCCCGTGCCGTCGCGCGCCGCGTCATAAAGCCAGCTTCGTCAAGCAGTCCCGAAGCGGAGGTGTGGTTCGGATACGCATGTGCCTCACCGAGATAGTCGATCCCGGTCCACAAAAACTGTCCGGAGACAAAATCGTTGTCGCGCACGGCCGCCCACGCCCGGGCATCATGCTTGTTTTCGCTTCCATAAATGACGCGCGAGGGGTCTTTGGCGTGGTCCGCCGCATACAACTGCTCCTGGTAGTTGTAGCCCACGATGTCCAGCGCCGGCCAAAAGAGGTTCGTCGGCACCGCCGCACAGGCCGCCGTGACCGGGCGGGTCGTGTCCACCGCCTTCACATCCCTGGCCAGCCGCTGGGCGACAGCGAGGAGATGCGGGTCGTTGGGCGGATAGGGATCGTTGGGGTAATCGATTTCGTTGCCGATGCTCCACATGATCACGCTGGGATGGTTGCGATCACGGCGCACCATGTCCTGCAGATCCTGATCGGCCCACTGCGCGAAAAATTCGTGGTAGCCATCGGTCGAAAACCTTTTGCCGTTCCACTGGTCCACCCATTTCTTCTTGCCCTTGTCCCATTCGTCGAAGGCCTCATCCATCACCAGGAAGCCGAGCTTGTCGCACAAATCCAGAAACTCCGGTGCCGGCGGATTGTGGCTGGTGCGGATGGCGTTGCAGCCGAGCGATTTCAAAATGCGCAGCCGCCGCTCCCAGACCTCCACGGGAATCGCGGACCCGAGTACGCCGGCATCCTCATGCAGGCAGACCCCTTTCATTTTCACGCTCTCGCCATTGACGAAGAGCCCCTTGTCGGGCGTGAACTTCACATCGCGAAATCCAAACGGGGTGCGCACGACGTCCGTGGGCTTGTTCCCGACAACCACCTGTGTTTCCAGCGTGTACATCAAGGGATGCTCGGGCGACCACTTCGCCGGCGACGCCACGGACAGCTCCGCATGACGCCCTTCCGCCCGCGCGACCTCTTTGCCGGCAGCATCGCGCACAATGTTCACCACCCGTGCCTCCCCACCCTCCAGCGTCACATCCACCATCGCCACGTCGCCGGCGGTGTGGACAAACACGCCCCCGTTGTCCGCGACATGCACCGCGGGCTCCTGCGTCAGATACACATGGCGAAAGATGCCCGACCCCGTGTACCAGCGGGAATCGGCAAATTCCGAATGGTCCACCCCCACCGCCACGACGTTGGGCCCCGCCTTCACAAAGGGAGTGATGTCGTAGCTGACCGTCATGAAGCCGAATGGCCGCCCGCCCACCTTTTGCCCGTTCACCCATATTTCGCTCTTGTCGTACACTCCGTTGAAGCGCAGCACCAGCCGCTCGCCGCCCTTCAACGCCGCCACATCAAACTCTTTGCGATACCACCCGATCCCGCCCGGCAGGTAGGCCTGTCCGCTCGCCCATTTCGCATCAAAGGGGCCAGCGATGCTCCAGTCGTGCGGCACGTTCACCTTGGGCCATGGCGCCGCGACGGAGAGGGTTTCGGCGCACGACGATTCTCCTGAGCGAAACGTCCAACCGTCGTCGAACAACTTCACCGACCGCCCGGCTCCGCCCGACGCTTCCTGGCCGCTCCACTGGACGGAGCCTGAGTCGTGCAATGCACGTGCGCCCCCTCCGCCCGCCGCTGAGCATCCCGCCACCGCCGCTGCCAGGACTGCCATGACGATCATTTTGCGCATGCGATTCCTCCATCCATGTTGCCGCCAAGTATCTCCGGATTCCCTTTTGCCCGCCACCGGGCTGGCCCAAAGTCACGCTGGGCAAGCGCGTGGGCACTTGGCATGTTTACCTTCGAGGCTGGGGACGCACGACGAAGGCATTCGCGCCCGCCGGTGTATTTCTTTTCTTACAGTCCCTTTAACACGCGGCGCAACTCCGCCACGGGGTCGACGTTGTCTGCCTCGCAGAGTTCCCGCGCCAAGACCAGCGGCAGCCATCCCCGCCCCTCGGCTTCGCGCAGCGCCACGCTCACGCGCGCTCCAATCTCGACCCGCTCCACCCCCCCACCGCCGGGGTCCGCACAGTGCCGTGGGTCACTGCGCACGACGAACTCCCTGCAGGCCAGTGGCCGCTGCGCATGAATCGCGCAGGCTCCCGCCTCTAAAAACGGACACGCCGCTTGCAACGCAAAATAGTCCCGGTCCAGGCGTTCGAGCGCCGCCGCATCGAGCTCTGCCCGTCCGCGCAACTGCTCCATCACCGGCCGCAATTTTTCCAAGGCTCGCTCCCACCGCGACAGGACTCTTCGCCGTGCGGCGGCTTTCATCCCCGCGAGCGTCTCCTGCAGCCCCGCGGCCTCCGCGACGCTGATGGGCACCATCTGGCGACAACAGGCATCGCACCCCTTCGCGCAGGTCACTCCCTCGGCCAACCCGACGATGGCATCGGTCAACCCGCGTAGCACCGGCAGGAGCACGCGCCGCGGGGCACTCCCCGTCGGCACCTCGGCGGCCCCCTCGATCTCCCGGCCCTCCAGCAGCAGTTTGACCGCCACCACCACCGTCCCATCGGCCATCGCACACCCGTCCGCCGCGCCGCTCGTTTAATTGCCTCGCCACTGCCCGGGATGGGAATCGAACCCACAC
>CALCHA010000524.1 GCA_937901265.1 uncultured Phycisphaerales bacterium | reverse complement strand
CCATACAGATCCTTCACCAGCGCCATGAACCCCGCATCCTCCGTCCGCAGCTTCACCCCCCTGGCGATCGCCCACTCCGGTATCCCCCCGTTCCGCACCTCGCCATGATCCCAGGGCCCCATCCGCACCACCACCGGCAGCCCGACTTCGCCGCAGGTCTGCACAAAATTTCGCAAGTCCCGGTCGCCCGTCCAATCCCACTTTCCCTCGATTTCCTCGTGATGAATCCAGAACACATAAGTCGACACCACCGTGATGCCGCCAGCCTTCATCTTCAGCAGTTCCTCCTTCCATTCGCTCGCCGGATAACGCGAATAGTGAAACTCCCCCATCGCCGCCAGCCACGGCTTGCCATCGCGCAGCAGACTCGACCCGTTCACCGACAGCTCTCCCCGCGGCCCGACCCCGGTCCCCATATGAAACGCGCCCGGCGGCGTCACCGGCCCCGGCTTTTTCACCGTCACCTGCACCGCTTCCCCAAAAACCACGCCCCCACACGCCGCAACACACACCATCCCCACGATCGCCGAAAGCCGCATAATTCGCTCCTGCCACCAATTACCAATTACCATTTACCAATTACTCAACTCGCCCGCTGCTTCAACCGATCAAACAGCACCGCCGCCAGCAGGATGCCGCCGCTGACCACATAGCGATAGGAATCCTCGACATGTTTGAGGGCCATGGCATTCTCCACCACGCCCATGATGAACACGCCGGCGATCACGAAGCTCATCCGCCCGATCCCGCCGGTGAGCGAGACGCCCCCGAGCACGCAGGCCGCGATCACCTGCAGTTCAAACCCCTGCGAGCTGTTCTGCTGCACCGCCTGGTTGCGTGCAAACAGAAGGATGCCCGCGATGGCGGTCACCACCCCCTGCATGGTGAAAATGATGATCTTGACCCGATCGACCGGAACGCCGGCGAGCCGCGCCGCCTCTTCGTTCCCGCCCACCGCCAGCGTGTCCCGACCGAAAGTCGTCCACTGCAGCAGCAGCCCGAAGAAAAGAAAGCACCCCAGGCACACCCACACCGGCACGGTCATCTGAAACAGCAGGCCCCCATCGGCCGCATGCACCACCGGAAACGCCCCCAGCCCCAGCACCGTGAAATGCGGGTCAAACGCGGTCACCGACGTCGAATTGGAAATCACCAGTCCGAAGCCGCGCACCAGCTGCATCGTCGCCAGCGTCGTGATCAGCGGGTTGATCTTGCACTTCGCCACGACGAAGCCGTTGATGAACCCCACCAGCGCGCCGAAGCCCAGTCCCGCCCCGATCCCCGCCGCCAGCCGCGGGAACCACCCCCACGTGTCCAGCTTCCCCATCACCAGCCCCGCCACGATGCCGGCGCAGGGCAGAAGCGTTCCCACCGACAAATCGAAGCTTCCCGACGCCAGGCAAAACAGCATCGTGCAGGAAACCATTCCCACCGTCGACACCGCCAGCAGCACCGATCCGAGATTCTGCCACGATGCAAAATGTTCCACACTCAGGGCGCAATAAATCACCAGCCCCGCCAGCACCACCAGCATCCCCGCCTGCTCCATGAAATCCCACGCACGCCCCTTCCAGATCGCCCGGTTGCCCGGCTCGCTCGTCGTCATACCGCACTCCCGCCTTCCACGGCCGCTTCTTCTTTCACCGGCAGCGCCGCCGCCATCACCCGCTCCGGCGTGGCCTCCGCCCGCAAAAATTCCCCGGAAATCCGCCCCTCCCGCATCACCACCACGCGGTCCGCCACGCCCAATACCTCCGGTAAATCGCTCGATACGAAAAGCACGCCCACGCCGCTTTCCGCCAAACGATACAAAATGTTATAGATATCGCTCTTCGCTCCCACGTCGATCCCCCGCGTCGGCTCATCCAGCAGCATCACCCGCACCCGCTCCGAGAGCCACCGCCCCAGGATCACCTTCTGCTGGTTGCCCCCCGAAAGATTGCGGATCTGCTGTCGCAGCGTCGGCGTGCGAACGCCCAGCTCGCGCACGCGCTGCGCCGCGTTCTGCCGCTCCCATCCCGGACGAATGCCCACGCCCCCGATCGCCCCGCGCCGCCGGGCGCTCAGGTTGATGTTCTCCATCACCGAGCCCATCGGAATAATCCCCTCCTTCTTGCGGTCCTCCGGACAGAGCACGATGCCCGCGCGGATCCCCCCGCGCGGCGCGCTGATCGACACCTCCTGCCCATCCACCTTCACCCGCCCCGCGCGCTTGCGCTCGCCCCCGTAAATCAGCTTCAGCAGCTCCGACCGCCCCGCCCCCACCAGCCCGAAAACGCCCACGATTTCCCCCGATCCCACCCGCACATCCGCCGCCGCCCGCAGGCCTTTCCCCTCGATCCCGATCGCTTCCAGCGCCGCCGGCCGCAGCTGCTCTTGCCCGTCCGCCGCCCCGCGCCCTTCCCGTCGGCCATAGACATCCGCAATCTCCCGTCCCACCATCGCCTTCACGATCTGCTCCTGCGTCACCCCGCGCAAACTCTCATACGTCGCCACATGCCGCCCATCGCGCAGCACCGTCCCGCTGTCGCACAGCGCGAACACCTCCTCCATCCGGTGCGTCACATACAGAATCGCCGCCCCCTGCCGCCGCAGCTCCCGGATCACCTCAAAGAGCTTGCCGATCTCCCGGGCGCTCAGCGAACTCGTCGGCTCATCAAACGCCAGCACCCGCGCACCGCGCGTCAACGCCTTGGCGATCTCGATCATCTGCCGCTGGCCAATCGGCAGGCGACCCACCGGCGTCCCCGGAGGAATCGTCTCGCCCACCACCCGCAACTGCTCCGCAGCTCGCGCATACAGCTCCCCCCGCCGGATCACCCCCGCCGCCGTCGGCAAATGCCCCAGAAAAAGATTCTCCGCCACCGACAACTGCGGCACCAGGTGCAGCTCCTGATAAATCACCGCCACCCCCGCCGCCAACGCCTCCACCGTCGTGCCAAACCGCCGCGCCTGCCCCTGCACCAGCAGCCGCCCCCCGTCCGGCCGATAGACCCCCGAGAGGATTTTCAGCAGTGTGCTCTTGCCCGCCCCATTCTCCCCCAGCAACGCATGCACCTCCCCCCCCTTCACCCCGAAGCTCACTCCCCCCAGCGCACGCACCCCCGGAAACACCTTCTCCACCCCCTCAAACCGCAAAAGCTCCTCACCCATAAAACTATCCAGTCGAGTCTCATAACCCCCATGCCCAACCACCAAAACCCAATTACCAATTACCAATTACCAATGACCCCTCACTCCACCCCCTGCTCCTTCAGCACCTGCTGATAATTCGCCCGATTGATCACCACGCCACTCGTCCGCGTGTCCATCTTCGGCTCCGTCCCCTCCTTGATCCACTTGTACATCATCTCCACCGTGTCGCTCCCATGCTGCCGCGCCGACAGCAGCACCGACCCGAAAAACCCCGTCTCCCCCGGCCGCTTCAACTCGTCGATCGCCACCTTGTCCCCATTGATCCCCACCCCCACCACATCCCCCGCCTTCAAGCCCTTGGCCTCCATCGCCCGCACCGCCCCCATCACCACCGAGTCGTTCATCCCGCAGATCAACCAGTGCTTCACGCCCGGATGCTGCGTCAACAGGTTCGTCGTCGCCGTGTTCGCCTGCTCCTGATCCGAGCGGCTGATCGGTGCCTTGAACACCCGGCCCTGCGGCAGCCCCGCCGCCACCAGCGCGTCGATCGCCCCATCCGTCCGATCCTTCGCCGTCGGCAACTCTTCGTACGTCACCGCGCACAACGCCGTGTCCGCTGCCGTCCACCCCCGCGCCTGCATCTGCTCCCACAGCGTCTTGCCCACCAGCTCCCCGATCTTCTTCGCCTCAATCCCCAGGTAGGGCACGCCCGCCAGCGGTTCCCCCTTGGGCCCCACCAGCTGATCATCCACCGCGATCACCTTCATCCCATACGTCTTCGCCTGCGCCAGAATCGCCGGCCCCAGCTTCACGTCCGGCGCGCAGATCACAAACCCTTTCGCCCCCTCCGTCGCCAGATTCTGTATCGCGCTCGAGACCTTCTCCCCATCCTGCCCCTGCTCGTGAATCACCGTGAACCCCTGCTTCGCCCCCGTCTCATCCGCGAAACGCCACTCCCGCTGAAACCATGGCTCCTCCGGCTGCTTCACAATAAACCCAATCTTCACCGTCCCCGCCGCCTGCGTCCCCGCACTCCCCGCATCGCCCCCCCCACACCCCGCCATGGCCCACGCCATCACCCCCCCAACCACCGCCGCCAGAATCGCCATCATCCGCATAACAAACTCCACACCTTGTCACCGTGTCACCCTGTCTTCACCCAGCGCTCTCTCCGCCAGCGCACACAACCGCTCTCCCTCCCGCACCTGCCGCTGCTGCAAATCTTCCTCGAAAAGCAGCATCGTCGGAAGGCTGGTCGCAAAATAATCGATCTTCGCCTCGCTCCCCTTCAATTCCTCCCCATACGCCGCCATCCCCCGCAGCACCCCCTCCGCCTCCTCCTCCCGCTCCAAAGCGCGCAGCGCCAGCGCCGTATACACGCTCATCTCCGAATACGCCCGCACCCGCATCTCCTAAAAATCCCCGCGCGCCCCCGCC
>CALCHA010000523.1 GCA_937901265.1 uncultured Phycisphaerales bacterium | reverse complement strand
AGATCGTTCTTCAGAATGTAATGGATGATGCCCCCCAGAAACGCGATGTCCGTGCCGGCGCGAATCTGCACGTACACATCCGAACACGCCGACGTCCGGCTGAACCGCGGGTCCACGTGAATGATCTTCGCCCCATTTTCCCGCGCCTTCATCGGCCAGCGAAATCCCACCGGATGCGCCTCGGCCATGTTCGATCCCATGATCAGAACCACATCCGAGTTCGCCAGATCCTGCTGAAAACTCGTCGCTGCACCGCGACCAAACGAGGCACCCAGACCGGGCACCGACGCAGAGTGTCATATTCGGGCCTGATTCTCGATCGACACGATCTGCAGCCCCGCCCCAAACAGCTTCTTCATCAGGTAATTCTCTTCGTTGTCCAGCGTCGCTCCCCCCAGCGTCCCGATGTTCTTCACCGCGTTAAGCCGCCGGCCCTTCTCCGTTTTTTCCTCGTAGCCCCGCTCCCGGGAGTCCTTGATCAGCACCGCGATCCGGTCCAACGCCCAGTCCAGCGTCACCACCTCCCATTCCTTCGCCCCCGGCCGACGATGCAGCACCCGCTTCGCCCGATGCGGGTTGTTCTGCAATTGAAAGATGTTCGCCCCCTTGGGGCACAACGTCCCCTCGTTGATCGGCGAGGCCGGATTGCCTTCGATGTCGATCACCTGCCCCTGCTTGGTGAAAATGTTCGTCGAGCAGCCCACCGCGCAATAGGGACATACCGAGTGCGTCAATATCGCACCCCGCAGCCGCGAATGCTTCTGCAGGGTGTGTCCGCTGAAAGGCTGTTTTTCCCGCCCACCATCCCCGTTGAGCACTGGCAACCGCATCATTCGCGCCTCCTGGTGTCTGACAATGTCCAGCGCAACAAAACACGTACCATCCCGCCCCCGCGCCCCTGCCGCTATTTCTCCGGCCCCACCGCCATGCTCCCCACGCTCGCCTCCAGCAGGGGCCGATAGCGGGCCCACTGCGACGCCAGCGACGTGAAGGTCACCACATACACCTTGCCCCCCTTCGCCAGCATGTATTGCCGCGAACGCAGCTTCAGCGGCCCAAGCATGAACGTCCCGCCGAACATGACCCCTTCCGCCCCGGCGAGCTTCACCGCCGTCGGCTTTTCCACTGCTTCGTAATTCGAGAGCATGCGGTCGCTCGCCAGGCGCGCCTGCTGCGCCGCCGCGTCCACCTTGTTTCCGAGCTCCACCGACACGCTCATCACCGTCTGAAAATCGCCGGTGTCATCCTTGTCGCGCGTGCCCGCGCGGGCCGTCAAAGGCGTCCGGCGGCCCCCCTCCGTCGTCCCCGCGGGCGCGTCGGCCGTCCACCCGGCGGGCAGGCGGATCGACACCCCCTCGCGCACCGTCGGCTGCGCGGCCAGCTCCGCCGCTGCCGCCCTGCTCACCAGCGTCGCCACCGCTGCAAAAATAAAAACCGCTCGCCTCATGGGCCCTCGCTGGTTCATTCCTGGTTGATTATCGGCCGTTTGCTTCCCCGCCGCCATCTTCGACCACCAGACACGCCGCCGGGCGCTCCGTTAACCGCTCGATGCGCATAAAAAAGCCTCCACTTGAGTGCCGTGACGAGGTGAGGTTTCGAACCCTGATTTAACAGGGCGGGCCGGCCGAAGCAACGTTTCGGGACTTCCACTCTTGGCCACACACAACACCTCACAAGGAGGGGCATGCAGGGAGGCTTGTCCGTCAATCCGCCGCTTGGGGCCCTTGTTGATGCTCATCGGTCCGAAGCCACATAGGACCTCGTTAGCACGAACACAGCAGAGGCTCGTCCATTCATAGCGTTCCCCTTCCCCGAAAGCAACCACCCTGCCGCAATTACTCGCGCGACGGCTCGCCCGCTCCCGTCCCTCCCGTCCCTCCCGCCCTCACACCGGCGCGGCCTCCGGCGTCGCATCCACCACCTTCCGCAGCACCGCGTCCGTCGAGAGACCCTCCGCCTGCCCCTCAAAATTCAGAATCACGCGGTGCCGCAGCGCCGGCAGCAGCACCGCCCGCACATCCGCGAAGCTCACGTTGTAGCGGCCCTCGCGCAGTGCCAGCACCTTCGCCGCCAGAATGATCGCCTGCGCTCCGCGCGGCGACGCCCCGAACCGGATGAACTTCCGCGCGATCTCCACCGCCTGCGGCGCGTCTGGATGCGTCGCCAGCACCAGCCGCCCGATGTAATCCTTCACATGGCTCGCCACCGGCACCGCGCGCACCAGCTTTTTCATCTCCACGATCTCCGCCGCGTTGATCACGTTTCTGGGCTCCGGCGTCTGCGTCCCCGTCGTGCGGTCCAGAATCGTCAGCAGATCCGCCAAGGCCGGCGACTGCACCGAAATCTTGAATGCAAACCGGTCCAGCTGCGCCTCCGGCAGCGGATAGGTCCCCTCCATCTCGATCGGGTTCTGCGTCGCCAGCACGAAAAACGGGTTGGGCATGATGTGCGTCGTCTTGGCCACCGATACCGATTGCTCCGCCATCGCCTCCAACAACGCCGACTGCGTCTTGGGCGTCGCCCGGTTGATTTCGTCCGCCAGAATCAAATTCCCGAAAATCGGCCCGGGCTGAAACTGCCACGCGCGGTTGCCCCGGTCGTCCGTCGACACAATCGAGGTGCCCACAATGTCCGCGGGCATCAGGTCGGGCGTGAACTGAATTCGCGAAAACTGCAGATCCAGCACCTGCGAGAGCGTCCGCACCAGCATCGTCTTGCCCAGCCCCGGCACCCCCTCGAGCAGCGCATGCCCGCCGATCATCAGGCACAGCACCGTCTGCCCCACCACCTCCTTGTGCCCCACGATCACCTTCCCCACCTCCGCCTCAATCCCCTGGTACCGCCGCTGAAAATCCGCCACCTGCGGTTCAATGCTCGCGGGATTCACTTCCGTCATCGTCATTTAAAACTCCACCATGGACTGAACAAGTTAGGACCGCGGGGCTCGCTGCTGCCACTCGCGTGTCGCACGACGCGCCGCTCCCAAGGGTGCCCGAGCTCAGTATACTCGCCGTCTCCTGCCACGCGCAGTTCAAATCGGCAGCAGTAGCCGCTCCCCGTAGAACGCTCCCGCGTTGGTGGTCGTCTGCTCCGCCAGCGACTCGGCGCTCACCCCACGCAACTGCGCCACAAACGCCGCCGTGTGCGCCACATGCGCCGGCTCGTTGGGCTTCACCTTGCGTACCGGCTCGGGGGAAAGATAAGGCGCATCGGTCTCCTCCAGTACCGGGTTCGCCGGCGTCAGCTTCGACGCGGCCTGCACATCCCTCGCGCCCCCATACGTTACAATC
>CALCHA010000522.1 GCA_937901265.1 uncultured Phycisphaerales bacterium | reverse complement strand
TACCTACGGTGGTGACGCCGCCGCCGCCGGTGGTGCCTCGGGAGATGGTGACGTATTCGCGGATGGTGTTGTTGTCGCCGAGGGTGCAGCGGGTGGGCTCGCCCGCGTACTTGAGGTCTTGCGGGGCGATGCCGATGCAGGCGAAGGGGTAGATGCGGTTTTTGTTGCCGAGGGTGAGATGGCCCGCGTCATCTCCACCGAGAATGACGTGGGAGACGAGTTCGCAGTCTTCGCCGAGGACGACGTTGGGGCCGATGATGCAGTAGGGGCCGACGGTGCAGCTGGCGGGGATGTGTGCGCCGGGTGCAATGATGGCTGTCGGATGGATACTCACTCGGCTGGGGCCTCGGGGATGGCTGCCGGCTTCGGGGCGACGCGCGGGACGACCTGGCACATGACGACGGCGTCGCAGACGACTTTGCCATCGACGGTGATGACGCCGAGCATCTTGACGGCGCGGCTGCGCCACTGCTGGACGGTGACTTCGATGCGGAGCTGGTCGCCGGGGGTGACGGGGCGGCGGAAGCGGGCGTTTTCGATGCCGGTGAAGACCATGAGTTTCTGGTCGCGGTCGGGGATTTCGGCGAGGAGAAGGGCGCCGCCGGTCTGGGCGATGGCTTCGACCATGAGGACGCCGGGCATGATGGGGTAGTCGGGGAAGTGCCCGGCGAAGTGGGGCTCGTTGATGGTGACGTTTTTGATGGCGACGATGCGCTGCCTGCGCTCCATCTCGATGACACGATCGACGAGGAGGAAGGGGTAGCGGTGCGGCAGCAGGGCCATGATGTCGAGGATGTCCATCGTTTGTGGAGGCGCGGCCTGTTGGGGCGTGGTCTGCCCGGTTGCGGGCGCTGCGGTGGATTCGGTTTTTGGTTCGGCTGTTGGATCACTCATGGCAGCCCTGAGTATAAACCGCGGCTACTTTTTCTTCAGAAGGACCTGGATGTTGAAGGTGTCGGGGGGCAGGTCCACGTTGTACTTTACATCGACGAGGAAGGTCTGGCTGGCCATCTCGCCGTTGTGGTAGCGGGTGGTGGTGAAGGCAGTGGGAAGGCCCTGAATGGTGTGGTAGTCCTCATACTCTTCGGCGTCTGTGTCGTAGTCCTTGTAGGTGGTGTTGCGCCACTGGAAGGTGCGGCGGAGGGGAAGGTGGGTGTTGGTGTCGAGCTCGAGGGTGACGGCATCGTTGTCGGCGGTGAGGATGCTGATTTTGTCGGCCATGCGGCGGCCAACCATGGAGGTGCCGTCATCCATGATCATGACGCCGGGGGCGTTGATCCAGTCGCGGACGACGGCTTCGATGGAGTGGGCGCGGCTGCGGTAGAAGTCCTCTACCTGGTCGTTGGGGAGCGTGGTTTTGCCTTTGTAGGTGACCTCGGAGCCGGTGCCATTGGTCCAGATCTGGACGACGTCGATTTTTTTACCGGGCAGGATCATGCCGCGTTCGGTGAGGAAGCCGACGCGCATGGCTGCGGGGCGACTGGGGCCGGCGAACTGACGGGTGAGCTTGAACTCGGTGATGATGCCATTGGGCTGGCCCTGGAAGAAGGTGGCGAACCGGCCCTGCTCCTGGACGTTCTGGCGGTCGAGCCAGGCCTGGCCGCCGAGGGCGGTGACCATCTCGCCGATAAGCTCGCGGCCGCGCTGCTCGGCGGTTTGACCGGCGGGCTGGACGGGGGCGGCGCTGGGGATGCTGTCGGCCTGCGAGAAAAGGGGAGGGGCGGGGAGCGCGAGGGTTATGCAGGCGAGAGCGAAGAGGGCGAACGACTTCATGGAGACTCCAATGTGACGATGGAATCGGCACAAGGGCGCCGATTCGCAGTAATATTCTGCATAGGTTTGACGCTCTTGAATCATCTTATCTTCAGGTTGTGGGCTCCGGCCCGCGAAGTTTTACGGATTCCAATTGAGGATGGACCAGGATGAACGTCGCTGTAACGATTGCCCGAGTCCTGCTGGGCCTGATGTTTGTGGTGCTTGGCTTGAATGTGTACGTTCCTTTTATTCCCATGCAGACGCCGCCGGGCGATGCGGGCGTCCTGATGACGCTGATGTTTGAGCATGGCTGGTTTACGTTTTTCGGGCTGCTGTATATTGCGGGCGGCCTGATGATCCTGATCGGGAGGTTTGTACCGATTGGACTGGTGCTGCTGGGACCAAACCTTGTGATTATCCTGCTGTTTCACATTACGTTGAATCCGCGAGATATTGGGCAGGGCCTGGTGGCTTCGGTGCTGGAGATTTTTTTGATCTACGCCTACCGGGAACACTTCAAGAGCTTGTTCACGCCGGGGTGGATTCGCTGAGTCTTCAGGACAGACGCGGCAAACTCGTGATAGGCAGGAGAGCGATCAGGATTTTTTTGCTTTAGCCTTCGCCGCTATACGTTTTCTGCCTTCGGCGATGAGACGTTTTTGTTCTTTTGCGGGAAGGGCGAGGGTGGCGCGGACTTTTGGGGGGAGTTTGTCCAGGGTGATGGCGTGGGCCTGCTGGAGCTGCCGCTCCCACTCGGCGGGGCGGAAGACGTGCCAGTGCTCGACGGCGACCCAGTGGATGCGGGCCATGTAGGGCGCGGGAAAGATGCCTTCGACTTCGAGGAGTTCGGGGTAGCGCTCGGGGCCGGCGGAGTAGGAGATGACTTGCGTGTCCTGGTCCTCATCGAGATTGATGAGCGCGAACATTTTTCCGCCGATAGCTTTTTCTCCGACCCG
>CALCHA010000521.1 GCA_937901265.1 uncultured Phycisphaerales bacterium | reverse complement strand
GAGAAAACCCATGACGACCTTGACCCCTTTGCCCCAAAAATTAAATACAAAAGAATCTTTGGCCACCTCTGAATTCTCCCGCTCCATAAACCACAACCCCTCCAGCAACAACCCCTTACACCCCTCCTCCGCCCCGCCCCCTTGTGGACACCTGTCCAACCCCGTTGGCCACCTGTCCCCCCGCCCCTACAATGCCCCTTCTCGGAGGATTTCCCCCATGCCAGACATGTCCAACCCGTCCCCCCTCTCCCGCCGCCTCTACTGCGACAACGCCGCCACCAGCTTCCCCAAGCCGCCCGAGGTCCTGCGGGCCATCACCGACTATGCCACCGCGATCGGGGCCTCCGCCGGCCGCGGCGGGTCTGCCGAGGCTCAGGCCTCCGCCGCCGTCATCCAAACCTGCCGCGAACGCCTCAATACCCTCTTCAACGCCCAAAATCCCCTCCACTTCATCTTCACCCTCAACGCCACCGACGCCCTCAACCTCGCCATCCAAGGCATCCTCGCCCCTCACGGCGGCCACGCCATCACCTCCCACATGGACCACAACTCCGTCCTCCGCCCCCTCCACGATCTCTCCCTCACCCGCGGCATCCACACCACTCACATCCCCGTCGACTCCCCCACCTGCCTCGTCGATCCGCAGGCCATCAAAAAAGCCCTCCGCCCCGACACCCGCCTCATCGCCGTCGTCCACGGCTCCAACGTCACCGGCACCCTCCAGCCCATTCGCGAGATCGGCAAAATCGCCCGTGAAGCCAACATCCCCTTCCTCGTCGACGCCGCCCAAACCGCCGGCCATGTCCCCATCGACGTGCAGGCCGACTGCATCGACCTCCTCGCCTTCCCCGGCCACAAGGGCCTCCTCGGCCCCCTGGGCACCGGCGCCCTCTACATCCGCCCGGGCCTTGAAAAAATCCTTCATCCACTCCGCTTCGGCGGCACCGGCACGATCTCCGAACAAGCCGTCCAGCCAGACTTCATGCCCGACAAGTTCGAGTCCGGTTCCCACAACGCCCTCGGCATCGCCGGCCTCTCCGCGGGCGTCGCCTGGATCCTCAACAAGACGCTGCCCGCGCTCTTCACCCACGACCAGAACCTCGCCAAAACCTTCATGGAAGCCGTCGACGGCTGCGAAGGCCTCCGCTACCTCGGTCCCCCCGGCATCAAACACCGCATGGGTGTCTTTTCCGTCCAGGTCGATGGCCTTTCCCCCCACCAGCTCGCCGACCGCCTCGAACAGGAGTTCGGCATTCTCACCCGCGCGGGGCTGCACTGCGCCCCGCTCGCCCACGCCCACCTCGGAACGGTCGAAGCCGGCGGAACCTGCCGCCTCTCCTTCGGCCCCTTCCTCAACCTCCCCGACATCCAATTCGCCGCAGACGCCCTCGCCAGCATTGCCCTCAGCGTCACTGCAACCGCACGCTAAAGAACGTCATCACACCGGGGGGAAACATGAAACGTAATCGCCACACCCACCACTCCCGCTACCCCGCTCACTTGTGCCGCGACAGCACCAGCAGCGCGATCGCCACGCCCTACAGAAACGTCGCCGCCGTCAAAAACCCGATCGCCCGCCCCAGCGCGATCACGCTCTTCATGATCGGTATCCAGTCCGTGAGGTTCACTTCCGCGGTCAATAAAAACGCCAGCCCCACGATGAACACGATCGCCGCGATCACCTGCACGATCAGCCCCGCGAGGCGGCTGATGGAAAAATCGGGGTCCAGCTCGGCGTTGCGGTTCTGCAGGCGAAGCTGCGAGACGAGATCGTCGAGCGACTTCTGCAAACGTTCCATGCCCGGGGGGACGGGGACGGGGGCGGTCGCATTCGCCGCGATCTGCTGGGACATTCGTTCGGTGGCGAGTTCCGCCGCCACGGGATCGGGCCCGGGCGTCAGCTCCGCCGGCGCCGGTGGCGGCTGGTGGGCAGTGACAACGGCGGTCTCGGCGGCGCGCTGGGGAGGCGACGTCACGCTCGCGGCGGCGATGGGCGGGTTGCGCCCCTCCCGCGCAATGATCCGTGCCGAGTCGGCCAGCGTTTTGACGATGAAGTTCGGCGAGACCTGCAGCTCGGGCGGGTCCGCATCGGTCGTCTGGTGGTCGGGATCGCGCAGCAGAATCGTGCGACATCCCGCCGCCGCCCCCGCCGCCACGTCCCGCGGCTGGTCCCCGATCATCCAGCTCTGCGACAGGTCCAGCCCAAAGTCCGCCGCCGCCTGCAGCAGCATCCCCGGCCGCGGCTTGCGCCAGTCGTGGTCCAGCCGGTACTCGGCGATGGGGGCCTCGGGATGGTAGGGGCAATAATAGGACGCATCGATATGGGCGCCGGCCTGTTCCCGCAGCTGCCGGCACATTTCCTGATTGACAGCCTCCACGGCGGCCTCATCGAACATCCCGCGCGCCACCCCGCTCTGGTTCGACACCACGATCAACCGATACCCCAGCGCGCGGATGGCCGAAACCGCCGTGGCGGCGCCCGCCAGCAGCTTGACCTTGGACGGATCGCCGAGGTAACCGTCGTTGTCGATCAGCGTGTCGTCGCGGTCCAGAAATACGGCGCGTTCGGCCATGAGGATTTTCCTGCGATGAGTCCTTGTCGGGAAGTGTCGGCCATCGCGGGGAGCGAGTCAACTTGCCCCGAGCGTCGGGTGGCGATTGTCGCCCGGGCGCGTAGAGTAGGGGACCTGCCTTTTCGGAGAATGGCGTGCCTGACTGGATTCAACTGTTTCCCTGGACCGACATCGGCTGGGCCGTGGGCGCCCTGGCGCTCATCAGCCTGATGGTCTACCTGCTGCGGCCGTCGGTGAGCGCCGATTTTTCGATCCATGTGGAGGGGGAGTCGGTGCGCTTCTCACGCGGGATTTCGGTGGCGGCGCAACAGTCGGTGGAAGAGTTTCTACTCAACGATGTCGCGCTGCTGGAGCCCTATAGCATCCGCGGGCGGTGGGATGGGCGCGTCCTGGTGGTCAGCGTCAGCGGCGCGGCCAAGGCGCAGGAGCAGCGTATTCGCAACTTTCTCAAGCTGCAGCTGAAACCGCCCATGGCCCGGACGGAATGAGGGGGCCGCCTCGCCCGTTCTGGCTAAAGGCGAATGCGAATGAGCTTGACGGAATTCACAAACACCAACACATCGGGCCCCAGATGAAGCAGCGCGGCGGCGACCGGTCCGATCCAGCCCAGCAGAGCGGCCGTGATCCCCGCGACATGCACCACGCCGATCCCGAAGAAGAGATTTTCCTTGATCGTGCGATACGCACGACGCGCAATGGTGCGGGCAACGAGAATTTTGGAAAGATCATCCGCCATCAAGGCCACGTCGGCAGCTTCAATGGCCGCCTGCGTGCCGCCGGCGCCCATCGCCACGCCCACCTCGGCCGCGGCCAGCGCCGGGGCGTCGTTGATCCCGTCGCCGACCATCGCCACCCGATGTCCCTGGGCCTGCAGGGCGCGGATGGCGTCAACTTTGCCGTCGGGAAGGAGATCCGCATGGATTTCGTCGATGCCCACTTCCGCGGCGACGGCATGGGCGGTCGAGGCGTTGTCGCCGGTCAACATCACCAGCCGTTTGACGCCGGTGGCTTTGAGCTGTGCGAGGACCTCTCGCGCTTCCGGGCGGATGCGATCGGCGAAGTGCAGCACTCCCAGCGCGCGCCCTCCGGAGGCAACGTAGACAAACGTCTTGTTTTCAGCTCCCTGCACAGGCGGTGCCGCGATGCCATTTTCTTCCAGCAGCTTGGCGGTTCCGAGCAGGACGATTTCTCCCTCGACCACGGCACGAACCCCCCGCCCTTGAAGGGTCTGGAATTCCGACGCTTCGGGAATCGCGATGCCGAGCTGCATGACGTGATTCACCACCGCCAGCGCCAGGGGATGGCTTGAACGCATATCCGCTGCGCCGGCTTGCCGCAGGAGCAGGGCGAGATCCGTGCCTTCGGTGGGAATCACGGCGGTGACCTGGGGCTTGCCCGTCGTCAGCGTGCCGGTTTTATCGAAGACGATGACATCGACCTTGGCCAGCGACTCGAGATAGATGCCCCCTTTGACCATGATGCCCTCGCGGGCTGCGCGTGCAATGGCGGAGATCATCACCAGCGGCGTTGCCAGGCCCAGCTCCGCGGGCGAAGTAAAAATAAGCAGCGTGACGATCAGTCGCGCGTCACGGGTCAGAAGGTAGACCCCCGCCAGAAACAGCAGGACGATCGGGATCAGCCACGCCGCCACTTTGTCCGTGAGCTTCTGGATCGGTGCCTGATGTTCCTTGGCCTCTTCGACAAGCCGGACTATGCGTGCGAAGGTGGTGTCGCCTCCCACTTTTTCGGTGCGCACGTCGATCGCACCGTTTTCCAGGACCGTGCCGGCAAAGACCTGGTCGCCCCGCGATTTGTCGCGCGGGATACTTTCCCCGGTGATGGGCGCCTCGTTGACGGAGGCGGCCCCCTCAAAAATAACGCCATCCACGGGGACTTTTTCACCCGCCCGCACCAGGACAATATTTCCCGGCTGCAGTTCCAAAATCGGAACCAGCCGATGCTGGCCATTTTCCACCAGGGTCGCCGTCAGAGGCACGGTTCCAATCATTTCCTTGATGGAGGCGCGAGCCCGGTCCGTATTGATCTCGGCGATGAACTCCGCAATGAGGATGATGACCATGATGACGGCACCGGCGATGGTCTCACCGGTCAGCAGCGCGATCACCGTCGCAAGGGAGACGAACAGCTCCGTCCCCAGCTTGTGCTGCTGAACCAGACTCAGCAGGCCGGCTTTCACCAACGGATAAAGCCCCACCACCACGGCGATCATCAGAACCCACTCGGGAACCACGTGCCGCCAATACAGCAGCGTGACCAACCCCGTGCCCCCGATGCGCGACAGTTCAAACCACCGCGTGCGGGTCATGATCGGTCCGAACAATTGAAGTCGGCGGCGCCCGTCGAGGAGGGCCGAACCGCCACCTTGAGATCTCAAGATTCCACATATCCTTATCCA
>CALCHA010000520.1 GCA_937901265.1 uncultured Phycisphaerales bacterium | reverse complement strand
CGGAGGAGGTGGTGAGGGCGGCGTCGATGGTGGAGGAGTCGAGGGTGAGGGAGGAGGTGACGGTGAGGTTGCCGGAGAGGGTGGCGTTGTTGGCGAGCAGGAGGGATGCGGTGGAGGCGCTGGCAGAGGGGGCGAAGGTGGCGTGGGCGTTGGAGAGGGAGGTGAGGCCGGTGAGGGAGTAGGGGCCGGAGAGGGTGGAGCCGGTGTCGGGGTAGGCGGGGGGGAGGGAGAGGGAGAAGGTGCCGGCGCCGGAGACGGAGCCGAGCATGGTGAAGGGGGAGTTGAAGGTGAGGCTGGTGCCGGCGCCATTGAGTGTGATGGAGGAGGAAGCGGCATCGGAGTAGGTGGCATTGATGGTGAGGGCGGAGGTGTCGCTCAAGGTGATGATGTTGTTGTTGGTGAAGGAGAAGGATGAAGTGCCAACTCCGAGGGTGTAATGGCCGCTGTTGTTGAGGAATATAAAGCCATTGTTCGTAAGAGAGCCGGCGAGGAGGGGGCGGAAGCCTTGGAGGGTGCCACCGGAATCGACAAGGATGGAGGCGAGGGCGGTGTCTGTGCCCGGGGAAGCAAGGGTAAAGTGGCTGCCGCTGCGGACTTCGATGATGCCGTTGTTGTTGAAGTTAACGGAACTCGCGAGTGCGCTGGTGTTGGTGGTAGTGAGGGTGCCATTGTTGGTGATGAGGCCGACGGGGTGGACGGGTGTGCTTTGATAGCCTTGGAGGGCGATGCTGTTGAGATTGAGTGTGCCGTTGTTGGTGATGGAGACGGTGGACGCGATCTGGCCGGTAAAGCCGGTGAGGATGAGGAGGCCGGCGGGTTTGACGGTGATGGCGGAGTTGGCGAGTGCGGGGAGCGAGACGGTGGAAGACATGGTGAGGGTGGTGATGCCGCCGATGTCGAGGGAAGCAGGGGTGTTGGATTCGAGGATGGAGCCGGTGCCGTTGAGGACCATGGACAGGCCGGAGAAAGTGGTTCTGTAGATGGAGAAGGCGCCCCCGACGGTGAGGGTTCCGGTACCGGAGAGTTGTGCGTTGGTGAGGGTGGCGGAGCCGGTGGCCGCGACGCTGTTGAAGATGGCCTGCATGGAATCGATGGTGGTGTCGCCGGTGATGGCGTAGGCGCCGGCGAAGGTGACGGGCTGGAGGGGGGTGAGGTCGTTGTTGTAATCGCTTTGGACGAGGACGTTGCCGGCGCCCTGGATGGTGCTGGCGGGGGCGAAGGTGAGAAGCGCATCGAGGCGGAGGGTGGCGCCGGCGGAGATGTTGAAGGTGCCGGTGGTGTTGCCGTCATCGGCGGCGTGGATGTAGAGGGTTCCGGAGGTGATGTCGACGGTGCCGGAGTTGAGGAATGCGGGGTAGGTGTCGGGGAGGCTGGTGGGGGAGGGGACGGAGCGGATGAAAAAGGTCTGATCGGCGCCGGGGTTGATGATGAGGTGTCCGGAGTTGATGAATTGGGGGCTGAACGCGCTGGAGCTGGTGTTGAGTGTCACGGTGCCGGGGCCAAGGGTGAGGGTGCCTTGGCTTTCGAGGCTGCCGTGGAGGACGAGGGAGAGGAGCGTGGGGGCCGTTGGAGCAGTGGCGACGGTGGCGGAAGGTCCGAGGATGAGGCGGGCGCCGAGGTTTAGTTGGGGGACGGTCAAGAGGGTGTTCGCGCCGGCGTCACCGAGGGTGAGGGTGCCGTTGGTGAGGGTGGCATACCCACTGGTGAGACTCTCGATGGTGTAGGAGCCGCCTTCAAGGTCGAGGTGGCCGCTGGGGATGGCGACGTCGTAGGTGGAGCCGGCGGGGTGGTCGGCGTCGGGGTAGTCGGGGGAGGGGAGGGCCCAGTGGACGGAGTCGGTCCAGTTGGCGGAGGAGCCGTCCCAGGTAACGGAGGTGGCGGCGCGGGCGGATGCGGTGAGGGTGAGCAGGACGATGGAAAGGGGCAGGGTGCGAAAGGGTTTGTGCATGCTTCTTCTCCCGAGGTTGCTTCAAGGCCAGTATATATACGGGCAGGCATGCGAGCAACAGCGAGGATCGGGGCGTGCGGGCGTGCGGTACCGGAGTGGAAACCCACCGCCCCTGCCGTCACCCCGGTGATTTCCTAGGCGTCATTTTCGCCGTCGGGAACGTCGAGGCCATAGCGTTTCATTTTTTTGTAGAGCGTCGTGCGGTTGATGTCCAACTGCTCGGCGGTGACCTGGCGGTTCCAGTCGTTGGCCTTGAGGGCGGCCAGGAGGATTTGTTTCTCCGGGCCTTCGATGGCGGTTTTGAGGGGGGTGGGCTTCCAGGGCTCGAAGGGGTTGCCCGCCACCGCGCCCGGTCCGGGCGTCATCATGCCCGGCTTGGGCACCTGGGGCAGCACCGCGTCGAGCAGCTGCTGGGGCAGATCGTCCGGCGTGATCATCGGCCGCTTGGTCAGCACGACCGCCCGCTCAATGGCGTTTTCCAGCTCGCGCACATTGCCGGGCCAGGTGTAGCGGCGCATGAGGTCCATGGCTTCGCCGGTGAACCCGACGATTTTCTTGCCCATCTCTTTGACGAACTTGGTGAGGAAGGAGTCGGAAAGGAGCGGAATGTCGCCCAGCCGTTGCCGCAGGCTCGGCAGGACGATGTTCACGACGTTGATGCGGTAGTAGAGGTCCTGGCGGAACTTGCCTTCCTCGACGAGCATCGCGAGGTCCTGGTTGGTCGCCAATACCACGCGCGTGTCGACGCTGATGGTGGTGTTGCTGCCGACGGGCTCGAACTTGCGTTCCTGGAGGACGCGCAGGAGCTTGACCTGAAAGGCGGGGGAGGCGGAGTTGATTTCGTCGAGGAAGATGGTGCCGCCGTCGGCGGCGAGGAAGCGGCCCTGCTTGTCGTAGGTGGCGCCGGTGAAGCTGCCTTTGACGTGTCCGAAGAGTTCGGATTCGAGGAGGGTTTCGGGGATGGAGCCGCAGGAGACTTCGACGAAGGCCTTGTTCTTTCTGGGGGAGCGGTGGTGGATGGCGCGGGCGATGAGGGATTTGCCGGTGCCCGATTCGCCGGTCATGAGGACGGTGGTGCGGGAGTCGGCGACGGCTTCGACGAGGTCGAAGATTTTGAGCATCTTGTAGTCGTGGCCGATGATGTTGTCGAGGCCGTAGCGCAGGCCGAGCTGTTGCTTGAGCTGGTAATTTTCGGAGAGGAGGGTTTGCTGCTTGAGGGCCTTCTGGATGGTGACGCGGATTTCGTCGTCGATGATGGGCTTGGTGAGGTATTCGAATGCCCCCATTTTCACCGCTTCGACGGCGTTTTCGATCGTGCCATAGCCGGTGATGACGAGGACGACGACGTCGGGATAGTTGGTGCGGATATTTCGCAGGAGTTCGAGGCCGTTGGAGCGGGGCATGTTGACGTCGGTCAGGACGAGGTTGTAGCGTTGGAGGGCGAGCTTCTCGACGGCCTGGGCGCCATCGCCGGCGGTGTCGACGGTATAGCCTTCGAGACGGAGGAACTCCGAGAGCGATCCGGCAATGAGCGGATCATCATCGACCAGGAGCAGGCGAGTTTCCGGGGGCGGCAGGGCCACCGGCACCGCGGCGGGTTGACCCGCGGCCGTGGCAGAGGCTGGCTTGCGCTCATGAGCGTAGGTGGTGGACATAGTCTCTCTATCGGACAGAAGCGGTGGCGGCCTTCGGTGGATGTTGCATTCTGGCAACGTGCTCCGATAATTCCGGAGCCCGCACCGCTCGCACCCCTCAACGGCGTTCAGTATGCAGCAATTTCGTGATGCGGGAAAGCCACAGCGTCTTGCGAAGGATTCCTATGCGTCGCTCCGTCAAACGGCTTTCCATCGGGATCGCCTTCCTGTTGCTGGTGCTGCTGATGGGTGAATGGTTCTGCCGCGCGGAGCTGGGGCTGGGCGACCCGCCGCTTTCTCGAGCCGACCCGCAGATCGAGTACCTCTTTGTGGGGCCGCGGGTCTATCACCGTTTCGGGCACATCATTGAGTACAACGAGTTCTCCCAGCGCACCCACGCCATCGCAGGCCGGCGCATCGATCCTGCAGAAATCCGCGTGGTGGTCTGCGGGGACAGCGTCATCAACGGCGGCAACCAGACGGATCAATCGGAGCTGGCCACATCGCTGTTGGAAAAGCGCCTCGTCAGCGACTTCCACCGCCCGGCGGCGGTAATGAATGTGTCCGCGGCAAGCTGGGGTCCTCCGAATTATGACGCCTACATCCACCGCTACGGTCTCTTTGAAGCCAACGCCCTGGTGATCGTGGTCTCCTCGCACGATTTCGCAGACTCCCCGACTTTCGCCCCTGTCGTCGGCACGGCGGACTACCCCGACGTGACGCCGACGTTCGCTTTGGAAGAAGCGATCACGCGGTACCTGCCACGCTACCTGCCTCATTTTGGCCGCACGGCAGGCACGGCGTCACCCGCCGCCCCTCCGGCGGGGGTTGCGAACGTGACCCAGGGGCAGATTGATCAGGCCATGGGGGCCTTCCGCGACCTGGTGAAAACGGCGCAGGCTTCCCACATTCCCGTCATTGTCGCCCAGCACCTCGAACAGGCGGAATATGGAAAGTCTGAATGGGAAGGACACGCCGCCTTCCGGAAGGCCTGCGACGAATTGCACGTCACGCGAATCGAGCTTTCGGAGATCTTCGGCACCGCCATGAAGGCCGGCAAGCAGCCTTATCGCGACAACATTCACCCCAATCCCCTGGGCCAATCGTTGATGGCGGACGCGATCTACCCGTCCCTGCAGGCCGCCATCGCCGCGACCGGATCGGCTCCCGCCACGCAAGGCGGCCGGTAGGGGGTTATCCGGGCAATGCGATTGTTGCGAGGCAGCCGCCTTCGGGGCGGTTGGCCAGCGCGAGGGTGCCGCCCAGGGAGCCGATGAGCTCGCGGGAAATCGCCAGGCCCAGGCCGTGCCCCTTGCCGCGAGATTTGGTCGTGACGAACGGGGTGAAGAGCTCTGGAAGGAGTTCGGGCGGGATGCCCTGTCCCTCATCTTCCACCCGTATCAGCAGCGATCCCCCCGGGCCGACGCCGGCGCTGAGGCGCACGGCGCGACCTTCGGCGGAGGCTTCGACGGCATTTTTAAGCACGTTGGCCAACACTTGGGACACGCGCAGGTCGTAGCGCGGCGAGGCGAGGGTGACGCCGTCGGCGATCACCACCGAGACCCCCCGCTGCTCCGCCAGGCCGGCGATGGTGCGCACGGCGTGGGCGATCAGCTCGGCGAGCGTCAGTCGCTCAGGCCGGGCGAGCATGTCGTGGGTCTGGCGGCCGATGTCCATGAGTTCGCGCAGGATTTCCGCCATGCGCTGCAGGCCGAACTGGGCGTCGGAGAGGTAGCGGTCAATGCCGGAATAATCGTCGGCCTTGGCCTTGCGCTGGGCCATGCTGACGAACCGCAGGACCGCATCGAGCGGGTTATTGAGCTCGTGAGCGACCTTGGCGGCGAGCTTGGAGACGGCGGGCTCGTCGGGGGGGACGTCGGGGCCGACGGTTCGCGCCATGCTGGCGGAACGGCCTGCCTCCTCTGATGACACTGGTGAATCCATGCGATCCAGTCCTTACAGTGCAACTCCGGCCCGTTGGTGGGCTCTCCCCAGCATCGGCCAGATCGGTGCTGCCGCAAAACAACATTTTTGACGGCCACCACTGGCCGCGGTGACAATCGCGGATTCGGGCCCGCCCTGGGTTCACAAGGCCTGTCTTTTTCAGAAGTTGCTGCGGCTCAACCGGGCGATGAGTATAGCGTTTTTCGCGGAGGAGTTGCGCAATGCGTAAAACCACCCCCCTCGTCGCGCTCCTGATGGGCGTGACGCTGAGCGTTTCGGCGGCGTGGGCGGATTTGAACATCTCCGCGGCCATTTCGCTCAAGCCCGCGCTGGAAGAAGCCAAACCGCTGCTGGAAAAAGCCACCGGACAGACGCTCTCCTTCAATTATGGGGCGTCGGGCACGCTGGCGGGGCAGATTCACCAGGGGGCGCCGGTCACGCTGTTTCTGTCGGCCGACCGTCCGACGGCCGAGAAACTCGTCGCGCAGGGGGACGCCGCCAAAGCCTCTCTGACGGTCTTTGCCCAAGGCCAGATGGTCCTGATCACGCCGGCGGCAAAGCCGGCGCACGTGACAGGTTTCGCGGATCTGACGAAGCCGGCGGTGAAGAAAATCGCGATTGGGGAGCCCAAGGTGGTGCCCGCGGGGGCCTATGCCAGGGAAACGCTGGTGTCCCTGCACCTGTGGGACGCGCTGAATGCGGGGGACAAGCTGGTGACGGCGGAGAACGTGGCGCAGGCGCTGGCGTTCGTCGCGCGGGGGGAGGCCGACGCCGGGCTGGTCTATGCCACCGACGCCAAGGCGACGGACAAGGTGAAGGTGATTGCGGTGGCGCCGGGGGATTCGCATGCGGCGATTGAGTATGTGGCGGCGATTCCCACCGACGCCCCCGACAAGGCCGCGGCGGCAACGCTGATCGCATCGCTGTGTTCGTCGGACGTGCGTAAAGTGTTTGAGGCCAAAGGTTTTGCCGCGCCGGCGACACAGCCGGCGAAGTGAAGGGAGGCGCGGCGAAGGGGTTCTCGGGCTCTTGGGCAAATCCCTGGCGGAAGCGGCCGCCGGGGTCGTCGGCACCACTGGAGATTGTTCGCGCTGATTTTTTCGCTGGGGGGATGTTGACGGGCGAGGCTCGATGGCGGTAGACTCTTCGATCTATCCTTCGCCGGACCACGGGCGGTGACAGTGGGAGCATGGCGGGCCGCCACGCGAATCGTTGGGGTTCTTTCCGTTGAGGAAGGGCTGCTCCTGCGACGCCTCCGGCCGCATCTCCCCCGCACAACCTAACCTTCGGCAACCGCAAGCTCACCCGCAAACGGTTTTGCGTTTTGAGTTTCGCGATTTGAGTTTTCTCGGAGGCTCCATGGCCGTCACCCAATTCCGCGGCAAACGCTACCAGGAAGCCGCCAAGCTCGTTCCGCAGTCCCCTCTTTCGTTCGAGCAGGCGTTTCCGGTACTCAAGCAGATGAAGAAAGCCAAGTTTGACGAGACCGTCAACGTGGTGATTCACCTGGGCATCGACGCCAAGCAGGCGGACCAGATGGTCCGCGGCGCGGTTTCGCTGCCCAAGGGTATCGGCAAGACCTACAAGGTCATCGCGTTCGTGCAGGGCGGGAACATCGACACGGCCCGCGAAGCGGGGGCCATTGAGGCGGGGGCGGACGAGCTGATCGCCAAGGTCAACGGCGGCTGGTCGGACTTCGATGTGGCGGTGGCGACGCCTGATATGATGCCCAAGATTGCCCGTTTGGGTAAGGTGCTTGGCCCGCAGGGCAAGATGCCCTCGCCCAAGGCGGGCACGGTGACCACGGACGTGGGCACCGCGGTGCGTGAGTATGTCGCCGGGAAGATCGAGTTCCGGAATGATGCCGGGGGCAACATTCACTCGGTGATCGGGAAGCTGTCGTTTTCCGATGGGGACCTCGCGGCCAACGCGTACGCGCTGGTGGCGATCCTCCGCAAGATGAAGCCGGTGACGGCCAAGGGAACGTACATCAAGAAGGTGACGCTGCACTCCTCGATGTCGCCGGGCATTCCGATCGACACCGCGCACCTCGACGTCCGCGAAGAGGCTAAGTGATCGTTCGGAGGTCCGCCCTGAGGCGGCTTCGATAACCCATCGCTACAACGGGGCCGCCTGAGGGCGGAACTCCAAACACGAGGTCTATATGTCCAAACGCGTCAAATCCCTCATCACCGCTGAACTTCAAACGAAGTTCCACGGGGCCGACTCCGTGGTCGTGGTGGACTACACCGGCATCGATGCCAAGACCACCGGCGGGATCCGCTCGGTGCTGCGGCAGAAGAACGTCAAGCTGACGGTCGTGCGCAATGCCCTCGCGGCCAAGGCCCTGGAAACGGCCGGGCTCAAGGGTGCCGGGACGCTGCTCAAAGGCACCAATGCGGTGGTCTACGGCGGCGAGTCGGTGGTCGACATCGTCAAAGAACTGGTCGAGCAGGCCAAGAAGATCGACAAGCTCAAGATCAAGGGCTCGATCGTCGAAGGTCAGCTGCTCGACAGCAAGTCCACCGAAGCCCTCGCCAAGCTGCCCAACAAGAAGGAGCTGCAAGGCATCATCGTGGGGCAGATCGTTGGACCCGGGCGCAAGCTCGCCGGCCAGATCAAGGGTCCCGCGGGCAAGCTCGCCGGGCAGATCAAGGCCGTCGAAGAGAAGGCCAAGGAAAAGGAGGCCGCAGCGCCGGCCCCCGCCGCGGCTTGATTGCTTACTGAGCAGCAACCTGCGGGATGCCTCGGCATGCCCCGCGTTGAATAAATTTGATACCCCCTTCGCTCACCAGTCGTGCAGCCTGCCCCGAGCAGTTAAAACCGGACTTGTCGTTCGGGCTGGCGAAGGTGAACAGAAAACAGAGAGGTTTTCTCATGGCAGACGTGAAACAGGAACTCAAGGATATCGGTGACAAGATTGTTGCCCTGTCCCTGCTCGACGCCCAGGCGCTGAGCACGTACCTCAAGGACACCTATGGCATCGAAGCCGCCTCCGGTGGCGGCATGATGATGGCCGCTCCGGCCGCCGCGGCTGCTCCCAAGGAAGCCGAGCAGACCACTTTCGACGTCGTGCTCAAGGCCGCCGGCGAGAAGAAGATCAACGTGATCAAGGTCGTCCGTGCGGCGACGGGCCTGGGCCTCAAGGAAGCCAAGGACCTGGTGGACGGCGCCCCGAAGGCGGTCAAGACCTCCCTCGAGAAGGCCGATGCCGAGAAGCTCAAGAAGGAACTGGAAACCGAAGGCGCGACGGTCGAACTCAAGTAAGACCTCCACCCTTTCTCCAGTACCCTTCTCAGGTACTCCCCGCGGGGCGGCGCGTGATGCGCCGCCCCGCTTGCGTTTGGCGCTCCAGCGGTTGGCTCGCCATCCGAACAGTGGGCGGACGAATGAGTCTGTCTGGATGCACGCCCCAGGACGCGCTCCCGCCTGGCCCGCCGGTGGCTGCGGGAACGCGTCATCGACGCCGGAGTGCGACTGCGGACCCGATCATCGTTCTGACGCGCTCGGCCACGGGTGAAGTGAAAGAAGGGAACGCCTCGCCGGCTGACGCCCACGATGTGCCTCGTGGCCCCGTCGACCGCCGGACGTCACTCGGGCGCGCTTGATCCATCACCCCTGCCCCGGGGCCATTCCTTGAGACCTGAGAAGGCGTGCAAGTCTTCGGCACCGCCGCGGCGGTAGCCGTCGACGCCG
>CALCHA010000519.1 GCA_937901265.1 uncultured Phycisphaerales bacterium | reverse complement strand
GAGGAGGTAGGGGGGGGGTTGGTGGTAGTTGCGGGGGGGCGGGGAGAGGAGGCGGAGGGCGCGGAGTGCGGCGAAGGCGCATTTGCAGGTGCGGGGGGCGAGGGCGGAGTGCGCGGCGAGGTCTTTGAGGGGGAAGCGGATGAGGGCGGTGCCGGGGGTTTGGAAGGAGGGGTCCTGGAGGGTGATGAGGCAGAGGAGGATTTTGCAGGCGTTGGGGGAGAGGAGGGGGAGGAGGGTGGTGGGCAGCATGATTTTTTCCCCCGAGAGTGTGTTGGCGATACCCTAACATTGTACGTACATTTTTTGAGGATGCAAGGGGGGGGCGTTGAGGTGGGGCGGAGGATCGCGGAGGGAGGGGCCTGGAGGTGGAGGAGTTTTGTGGAGGCCGGGGCGGGCGGAGGGCGATGCCCGGGGGCCTAGACATCACGAACATATTCACGTTTTTAACTATTGAAATGTATAGTTGATGGGACGTGGGCGTCGGAAGCTAGCCGAGTTGGGGTTTGTGGCTCAGTGTCTTAGGAACGACGCTTTTGCGCTGCAGGGTGGTTCGACGGGGGGCGTTGCGTTGCAACGCCGCTAAACGTTGGGGAGAGATGGCGGAGGCCCTTGCCGCGCTTCCCGATGGCCACACTCTGGTGCTGCACTTTTCGGATCTCGCGCTGGCACCGGACCGGGCCAAGGCCCGCCAGTTTCTGCTGGCCGGGGATTTTCGGGCGCAAACCGCGACGGCGGTGATCGGACCGGTGGCCTTCACGCGAACCAGTTCGACGCCCGATCCCATCTTCCCGCTGAACAAGTCGGAACCCATTACCGTGACGTTTATGAGCGAAACGGCTGGCAGCGTTTCCATTGTTGCGGTGGCGCAGTATGAACTGACCTATCTGGGCACCACCAGCGCGCGCGAGTTGATGGCGAGGACGAGTCCGCCGCTGGTGAGTCCGGGGTTTGAGGTCCTGCGGCAGCAAATCGAGGCCGACGCTGCCGCCTTTCGCGGGCCGCAGGCCGCGTCGGCGCGGTGACGTTTCTTCCCGGGGGACCGTATGCCCGTTTCTGGGGTGGAGGTGTGGCGCTGGAGTTTGCTTGGTAGAAGGGGGTTGCTTTTGCAATGGCGCGGCACGTTGGTTCGACGGGGGGCGTTGCGTTGCAACGCCGCTAAACGTTGGGGAGAGGGAACGCCAGGGCATGGCAATCTCCGAAGAGTAAGGATGCGTCAGGGCCGTGCCTGTGAGGCAGCTTCCGGCGTTACGGCGAGCACACCACGGTCGCTCCCTAACGGTCGCGGCTCTGATGTTTTCGTCGGATGGGAGCACACCGGGGGATTGGGTGGGGATCAGGGGAGGCCGGTGTCTTTGGATTTGTTTTGTTCGTGGGCGGTGTCGAGGGATTGGCCGGAGGCGAGGACCTGGGCGTGGTTGAGGGCGGCGACGAGGGTGACGCCGCCGATGGCGTTGCCGAGGAAGGTGGGGAGGATGTAGCCGAGGAGGGCGTCGGTCCAGGAGGCTTTGCCGGCGAAGGCGGCGGCGAAGGATTCGACGGCACCGGCGACGGCGTGGGGGAAACCGGCGAGGGAGACGGTGTAGGTGAGGAGGATGATGATCCAGATGCGGGCGGCTTCGGCGAAGGGCATGAGCCAGACGATCATGGCGATGAGCCAACCGGCGAAGATGGCGCGGAGGACCATGAGGCCGAAGGGTTTGTGGAGGGCTTCGAGGGCGATTTCCAGGTAGCTGGCGTGGACGTCGTCGGAGAGGAGGGAGGTTTTGGCAAGGACGAGTGCCATGGCGAGGGCGCCGAGGAGGTTGGCGACGTAGACGACGACCCAGAGTCGGAGGACGTTGAAGAGGGTGAACATGGTGGGTTTGCGGAGGAGGGGGAGGATGGGGGTGAGGGTATTTTCGGTGAAGAGTTGCTGGCGGCCGAGGATGACCATGAGGAAGCCGAGGGAGTAGCCGAGGTGGACGATGAGGGGTCGCCAGGGGGCGTCGGGGAGGTGGGCGCGGAGGAGGGCCATGGCGAGGCCGGAGAAACCCATGGAGAGGCCTGCGGCGAGTCCGGACCATAAGAGGCCGGAGGAGGGACGGTCGAGTTCTTCGCGGGCCTCGGCGAGGACGGCACCGTAGACGATTTTGCCGGAGGGGGACTTGCGTTCGTCGACGCTGTCCTGGGTTTTCCGGGAGGTTTCGGACATGGGAGGGTCCTTGGTTGTGCGGATGAAGCACGAAGGCACGAAGGGAAGGAAGGACACGAAGGATTGCGGAGGCCCCCCCCACGACGGCGACGGGCATGAGCCCCGGATGGACAGGATGGAGGGGGACGCCTTTGGGATTCTTATTATTTCTAGCGCGGGGTGAAGGTGATGGGTTGTGGAGGGGTGGCGGTTTGGGCGGTGGCACCGGGAGGGGGCGAGAAGATTTCGGAAGTCTGGCTGTTGGGGAGTGGCTCGGTGCGGTTGAGCCAGGGGCGGCTGACGTAGTCGGCGGTGGTGAGGAGGATCATGATGAAGAGCCAGACGAAACCGGCGACGGCGAAGAGGCGGGTGGCGGGGGATTCGATGCGGACGTGCATGTAGTAGAGGAGGACGAGGATGGCTTTGGTGGCGGCGATGGCGAGAGCGATGGCGAGGCCGATGAGTCCGAGGGAGACGTGTGCGGCGAAGATGGTGAGGGCGAGGAGGCACATGAGGGCGGCGTAGACGAGGAACATGAAGGGGACGGAGATGAGGGGTTGAGCGCGGTGTTGGGACATGGGGCACGCTGGTTAAGTGGTTAAGTGGTTAAGTGGTTAAATGGTTAAGTGGAGGGAGAGTCCTTTTTTTTATTTGACGAGGTAGAGGAGGGGGAAGAGGAAGATCCAGACGAGGTCGACGAAGTGCCAGTAGAGGCCGATGACTTCGACGGTGTTGGGGTTGCCATCGACGTAGCGGCCGCGGTAGACCTGAATGGAGAGAAAGGTGAGCAGGCCGATGCCGATGAGCATGTGGGTGGCGTGGAGGAGGGTGGTGAGGAAGTAGAAGAGCATGAAGAGCTGGAAGTGGGCGACGTCGGTGATGTCTTTGGGGTGGAAGTTGAAGACGGGGACGAGGTGTTCATCCCATTCGAGCTTGTATTCGGTGCCTTTGATAGCGAGGAAGGCGAATCCGAGAAGGAGGGTGATGGCGAGGCAGAGGAGGACGGGGGTGCGTTTTCGGTGCTGGGTGAAATGGACAGCGAGGGCGACGGTGAGGGAGGAGGTGAGGAGGACGCCGGTGTTGATGGCGCCGAGGTATTCCTTGAGGTGGTGGCTGCCTTCGACCCAGGCTTCGGGCCAGGAATAGCGGTACATGGCGTAGGAGGTCATGAGTCCGCCGAAGAAGAGGACTTCGGTGGCGAGGAAGGTCCACATGCCGAAGATGGCGGCTTGGCGCTGTTGGAGGGGGTTATCGAATTGATGGGCGACGGTGGTCATAGAGCTGCCAATGGTCAGTGGTCAGTGGTCAGTGGACAGTGGACAGGGATCAGCGGACAGGGGTGACGAAGTAAGTCCGAGGGGGGCGTCGTTTTGGGCCATGAGGGAGGGGTAATCGTAAGGGCCGCGGGTGACGATGGGGGTGACTTCGAAGTTGTCTTTGGGGGGCGGGGAGGTGGTTTGCCATTCGAGGCCTGTGGCATGCCAGGGATTGTTGGGGGCTTTTTTGCCGTACTTCATGGACCAGGTGAGGTAGATGAGAGGGAGGATGTATCCGATGGCGAGGATGGAAGCGCCGGCGGAGGAGAGGACGTTGAGGACCTGGAATTCGGGAGGATAGGCGTGGTAGCGGCGTGGCATGCCTTCATAGCCGAGGATGAATTGGGGGAAGAAGGTGAGGTTGAAGCCGAGGAAGATGGTGAGGGCGGAGATGCGGCCCCACCATTCGGGGTACATGCGTCCGAACATTTTGGGGAACCAGTAGTGGATGGCGGCCATGTAGGCCATGACCATGCCGCCGACCATGATGTAGTGGAAGTGGGCGACGACGAAGTAGGTATCGGTGAGGTGGACGTCGACGGCGAGGGCGGCGACGAAGAGGCCGGTGAGGCCGCCGAGGGTGAAGAGGCCGACGAAGCCGAGGATGTAGAGCATGGGGGTATCGAGCTGGATGGAGCCTTTGTAGAGGGTGGCGGTCCAGTTGAAGACTTTGATGGCGGAGGGGATGGCGACGGCGTAGGAGAGGAAGGAGAAGGCGAGGCCTGCGTAGACGGATTGTCCGGAGACGAACATGTGGTGTCCCCAGACGAGGAAGCTGATGAGGGCGATGGCGATGGAGGAGTAGGCGATGAAGTTGTAGCCGAAGACTTGTTTGCGGGAGAAGGTGGTGATGACTTCGGAGACGACGGCCATACCGGGGAGGATCATGATGTAGACAGCGGGGTGGGAATAGAACCAGAAGAGGTGCTGGAAGAGGATGGGGTCGCCGCCGAGGGCGGGGTCGAAGATGCCGATGTGGAAGATGCGTTCGACGGCGACGAGGGCGAGGGTAATGGCGAGGATGGGGGTGGCAAGGACGAGGATGACGGAGGTGGCGTAGTTGGACCAGACGAAGAGGGGGAGTCGGAACCAGGTGAGTCCCGGGGCGCGCATGGTGTGGGTGGTGACGATAAAGTTGAGGCCGGTGAGGATGGAGGAGAAGCCGGTGATGAAGACGCCGGTGACGACGAGGATGACGTGGGAGTTGGAGAAGCCGGTGGAGAGAGGGGTGTAGAAGGTCCAGCCGGTATCGACGCCGCCGAGGATGAGGGCGGTGAGGGTGAAGGTGCCGCCGATGACAAAGAGGTACCAGGAGAGGAGGTTGAGCTTGGGGAAGGCGAGGTCGCGGGCACCGAGCATGAGGGGGAGGACGAAGTTGCCGATGACGGTGGGGATGGAGGGGATGAGGAAGAACCAGACCATGATGACGCCATGGAGGGTGAAGAGGCGGTTGTAGGTATCGGCGCGGAAGAGGTCGCCTTCGGGGGTGGCGAGGTTGAGGCGGATGAGGGTGGCGGCGGCGCCGCCGAGGGCGAAGAAGAAGGTGATGGTGATCATGTAGAGGAGGGCGATGCGTTTGTGATCGGTGGTGAGGAGCCAGGAGCGCAGCGAGGTGCCGTCTTCGAGGTAGGAGGGGGCGGCCTCGAGGGGCAGGAGGTACGCCGTTTCGATCGCGGCGACGGTCATTGGGTGATTCCCTCAGTGGTTGGGGTCGGCGTTGTGCCCTGGGCGTCGGGGATGATGGCGGCGGCGTGGAGGGATTTGATGTAGGCGAGAAGCTGCATGATTTGTTCTTCGGAGAGCTGGCCCTGGAAGGAGGGCATGATGGGGGGATAGCCTTTGACGATCTTGGCGCGGGAGTTGAGGATGGATTCACGGAGGTAGGTGTTGTCGGGAATGATGGTTTCGCCGTCCTCAATGGTTTGGGGGCGGTTGTAGATGCCGGCGAGGGAGGGGGCTTCCTGGCCGTGGCAGGACATGCAGCCATACTGGGCGAAGAGTTTGGCGCCGGCATTTTCGGGGCGATCGTCGAGGGAGGCGTTGGCG
>CALCHA010000518.1 GCA_937901265.1 uncultured Phycisphaerales bacterium | reverse complement strand
GACGTACTCCGCGGCGACACGGCGACGACCCCGAATATGGGCGGTGCCGGGCACTATCCCGCGCCCGACTCGCTGACGACCCCGACCACGCTTCCGGCTGAGGCACATTAACCAGCGGAAAAATGAACGAAAAAGCAGCCCCGGGCTCCTTAAAAAGGTCCCGGGGCTTTTTCGTGGAGAGGGCTTAAGTCACGCCCGAAAATCACCGACATATTTCCTGTACCCCGTGTTCCTCAGGTGGAAGGATGCCCATGTCCCTGAACAAGTGTTATCGCTCGTGGATGATTCTCTCGATCGCCGCCGCCGGCCTGCTCGCAGGTTGCGACTCCGGCAAAAAGCATGCGACGATCAAGGAGGAGCAGTACAACCGCTGGAACATGACGCGGATCGGCGTCATGGCGCAGCTGGCGCAGCAGCAGTATGAGGTGGGGGATTACGACAAGTGCAAAGAGACGCTGGCCCAGTGCCTGGCGCTTAACGCCCCGCATGCGGGCATTCACATTCTCTCGGCGAAGGTCGACATCGAGAAGGGCTCCCTGGAGACCGCGGCCGACCAGCTGCACCAGGCCCTGCGGATCGATCCCTCGAACCCCGAGCCCTACTATCTGCTGGGCGTGATTTTCCAGCGCTGGCAGAAGCCCGACGTGGCCAGCGACTGGTATGCCCAGGCCTTCCAGCACAAGCCGGGCGATCCGCTTTATCTGCTGGCGGTCGTGGAGATGAAGATCACCCTGAACAAGCTGGATGATGCGAAGAAGCTGCTGAACGACAAGCTGATTTACTTTGAGCAGACGGCTGCGGTGCGCGTGGCGCTGGCGCGTATTGCGACGCTGCAGAACGACCACGTGCTGGCGTGCAAATATTATCGGGAAGCGGTGCTGCTGCTTCCGGAGGACACCTCGGTGCGGCGCTCCTATGCCGAGGCGCTATTTGACGCAGGCAAGTTCGCGGATGCCGCGCCGATCTTCGAAGACCTCCGCCGCCTGCCGACGACGGATCCCGATGGCAAGCCGGACCCGGTCGCGGACGACGCCAACAAGCAGAACCTCCTGCTGCTGCTGGGGCAGTGCTACCTGGAATTGAAGCGGCCCTACGATGCACGCAACACGTTCCAGGAGATCACGCGGGATCATCCGGATGATCCGCAGGCGTATCTGGGTCTGGCGCGGGCGTGCATCTCGACCAACGAGTTGCCCATCGCTCTGGCCGCCGCCCGCAAGGTGACGCGCGTCGATCCGAACAACAGCGCGGCGATGGTTCTCGCGGCACTGGTGCAGCAGAAGCAGAACAAGTGGAGCGACGCGCAGACAACGCTGCTCGCGGCCCAGAAGCTTGCACCGGCGAACACGACGGTGCTGTGCATGCTGGGCATCGCGGCGCAGCATCTCGATCATCCCGACGCTGCCGCGGGTTACTACCAGCAGGCACTCAATGCGAACCCTGACGACACGTGGGCGCAGGAACTGTTGAATTCACTCACCCCGACGAAGGTCTCGCTCGTGCCCTGAAGCCGCGAGGCCGCCCAACCGCCCGACCACGAAGAAGAGCCCGAGGAGCATTTCCTCGGGCTTTTCGTTTGCGCCCCTGCCGCGGGCGTTCCCGGTGAGACCCGGGATTTTGGGGTTCACGTTCACCCTCTGCGCGGGCAAAACGAAACATCTCCGCGGCGCAGCCGTTTGTCCTCGTGCCATCGGCTATAATCCGCCACCCGCATCCGCAGAGGACCCTTCCATGCCCGTTCGCCGCTCGCTTATCGCGCTGGTCGCAGTCACGCTCACGGCGTGCCAGGCCGCTCCTGCCGCCCCGCTCGAAGGGCGGACGACGGCCATTGCCAAGGCCGTTGCCAAACCGGCCGGCAAGCCCGTTGCGGCCCCTCTCACCGACCAGGCCCCGACGCCGGCGGCCTATTCCCACGCCGCGGCGACGGCGCTGTTCCGCGCCGCCAAATACCCCGCGGGCGAAGCCCTCTGCCAGCAGGCGGTCGCCGCGATCGAGCGCACCGAGGGCGCCAACGCCACGGCGTTGGCCGACCAGACCACACCGTAATCGGGTCCGCCGCAGCTG
>CALCHA010000517.1 GCA_937901265.1 uncultured Phycisphaerales bacterium | reverse complement strand
CGCCCCCGCTCCCACAGCCACATGCCCCCCCAGCACCGGCACCCCCGGCTTCCGGCCTCCCTCCCCCAGCGTCACCTTCTGAAAGATCATGCAGTTCACCCCGATCTTCACCGCCGGATGAATCACCACCCCGTTAGGGTGCGGAAACATCAACCCGCCCCCCGCCTGCAAATTCGGCGGGACCTCACACGCACACTGCCGATTCGCCCCCATCACCATCTGCCCCCACAACGCCCGCAGCGGCCACGCCCACCACCCGTGCCCCTTCCACTTCTGATACGCACGGATCGCCCGCACCAGCCGCCCCGCCGGCGTACGGACCTCCTCCCTGCTCCAATCTGCGTGTGTTGCCGATACCTCATCTGCCATCTGGTCACCTCCCTCTCCGTTACGCTCCCCCGCAACAAAGGGTTTCCCCCATCTTATCGGCTCCCACCGCCGAACTCCTTCCGTATTCAAGCGCTCCCGTCCCTTGCCGATAATGTCGATAATGCTTTCCCTGTCTTTGCTTGCCTGAGGTAACCTCCATGGACCAACGCCACGCCAAACGAGCCCTGATCACCGGCATCACCGGGCAGGACGGCTCCTACCTCGCGGAGCTGCTCCTGAACAAGGGCTACGACGTCCACGGCATCATCCGCCGCTCCTCCACCTTCAACACTGACCGCATCGAACACCTCTACCAGGATCCCCACACGCCGCACCCCAAGCTCACGCTGCACTACGGCGACCTCACCGACGGCGCCTGCCTTCGCGACATCCTCACCAAGGTCAAGCCCACCGAAGTCTACAATCTCGGTGCGCAGTCCCACGTCCGGGTCTCCTTTGATATGCCCGCCTACACCGTCCAGACCGACGCCCTGGGCACCATCTTCCTGCTCGAAGCCATCCGTGACCTCGAACAAGCCACCGGCTATCCGGTGAAGTTCTATCAGGCATCCTCCTCCGAAATGTTCGGCAAGGTCGTCGAAACGCCGCAAACCGAAATCACCCCCTTCCACCCCCGCTCCCCCTACGCCTGCGCCAAGGTCTATTCCTACTGGCAGGTCGTCAATTACCGTGAGAGCTACTCCATGTTCGCCGTCAACGGCATCCTCTTTAACCACGAATCCCCACGCCGCGGTGAAACTTTCGTCACCCGCAAGGTCACCCGCGCCGCCACCCGCATCAAGCTCGGTCTGCAGGACAAGCTCTTCATGGGCAACCTCGACGCCAAACGCGACTGGGGCTTCGCCGGCGATTACGTCGAAGCCATGTATCTCATGCTCCAGCAGGAATCCCCCGAAGACTTTGTCATTGCCACCGGCGAAACGCACAGCGTCCGCGAATGGATCGACGAATGCTTCTCCCTCCTCGATCTCGATTACAAAAAATACGTCGAAACCGACCCCCGCTACCTTCGCCCCGCCGAAGTCGACCTGCTCCTCGGCGACCCCGCCAAAGCCAAGCGCATCCTTAAATGGGAACCCAAAGTCAAATTCAAAGACCTGGCGAAAATGATGGTCGACGCCGACCTCAAACTCGCTCAACGGGAGAAAATTTTGAAAGAACACGACCACGTGACCGCCGCCGGCGACCTCGCCAAACAAGCCGCCGCCCACCTCCAATCCCCCTCCACCGCCGGCCGCTGAGCATCACCGCCGCCACCGCCAGGAAGCGACCGCAGCGCCCCCGCTATAATGATCCGCACCCGCGCATCAAGGAACACTGCCATGATCCAGCGAATCGAAGAACTCCTCCGGGCCGAACCCTTCACCCCCTTCCGCCTCGTCATGAGCAGCAGCAACCACTACGACGTCCTCTCCCCTTACCAAATCGCCCTCGGCGACTCCATCATTGCCTACTTCTTCCCCAAGTCCGACCGCCAGGCCAGCCTCCGGAAAACCGAACTCACCACCATCGAAACCCTCGAAGCCAGCAAGTCCTGATCCCTCACCCCACGGGTAGAAACTCGCCGATGCTCACCGCCAACCTCGACATCCCCCTCGACCAAATCCGCGACTTCTGCACGCGCTGGAAAATCACCGAATTCGCCCTTTTCGGCTCCGTCCTCCGCGACGACTTCCGCCCCGACTCCGACGTCGACGTCCTGGTCTCCTTCGAACCTGACGCCGAATGGGATTACTCGGTGGGCTGGCCGCAAATGATCGACGAACTCGAATCCCTCTTCGCCCGCAAAGTCGACCTCGTCGAAAAACAAACCGTCACCAACCCGTTCCGCCGCAGCGAAATCCTCGCCACCCACGCCGTGCTCCACCCTGCCCCCAGCCGCGGTAGCGGCCAAAAGAATTTAGCCCATGGCGAAGCCGTGGGATTGCCGAACACCCCAGACCCCGGCAGCCCCGGCAGGGGCGCAAGAATCCAGCGCGACCCCGCCCTCCTCTTCGACATCCTCCACGCCGCCACCCGCGCCCGCTCCTCTGCCAACACCTCCTTCCAAGAATTCGCCATCAACGAACTCCTCGTCCCCGCCACCGAAATGTACGTCATCCGCATCGGCCGCTACATGCAAAAGCTCGCTCCGTCATTCCGCCAGAACCACCCCCACATCCGCTGGCAGCACATCATCGACTTCAGCGACGCCCTCGTCACCGATTACAACAACGTCTCCCTCCCCGCGCTCTGGGAGATCGCCACCACCGACCTCCCCCAACTCATCGCATTGCTCGAGCCCCTTCCCGTCCTGACCTCTTCCAACTAAATCACAAGGACCCCCCCATGCGTTACCTCCTCACCGGCGGCGCCGGCTTCCTCGGCTCCTTCGTCACCGAAAAACTCCGCGCCCGCGGCATCTCCGACATCATCATCCCCCGCTCCAGAGACTACGACCTCACCCACGAAGCCGCCGCCGAAAAACTTTACCTCGACCACAAGCCCGACGTTGTCATCCACCTCGCCGCACAGGTCGGCGGCATCGGCGCCAACCGCGAAAACCCCGGCCGCTACTTCTTCGCCAACATGGCCATGGGCCTCCACCTCATCGAGCAGGCCCGCATCCACAAAATCCACAAATTCGTCCAGGTCGGCACCATCTGCGCCTACCCCAACCTCACCCCCGTCCCCTTCAAGGAAGAAGACCTCTGGAACGGTTACCCCGAAGTCACCAACGCCCCCTACGGCATCGCCAAAAAGGCCCTCCTCACCATGTGCCAGGCCTACCGCCAGCAGTATGGCCTCAACGCCATCTACCTCCTCCCCGTCAATCTCTACGGCCCGCGCGACAACTTCGACCTCCACTCCTCCCACGTCATTCCCGCCCTCATCCGAAAATGCGTCGAAGCCAAACGCAAACACGCCGACCACATCGAAGCCTGGGGCACCGGTGCCGCCTCCCGCGAATTCCTCTACGTCGAAGATGCCGCCGA
>CALCHA010000516.1 GCA_937901265.1 uncultured Phycisphaerales bacterium | reverse complement strand
CATCGACCAGGCCAAACGCACCTATCCCGCCCTGAACCTCTCGCTGGGCAATGCGTACGACGACCTGGCGTCGGTCTATGGCAGGTTTCCCATCGTGTATTCGCTCGAAGTCGTCGAGCATGTGTTTTACCCGCGAAAATATGCGGCCACCCTTTTTTCGCTGCTCGAGCCGGGAGGGATGGCGATCGTTTCCACGCCCTATCACAGCTATTTTAAGAATTTGGTGCTGGCGCTGACGGGAAAGATGGACCAGCATTTCACGGCCCTGTGGGATTATGGCCATATCAAGTTCTGGTCGATCGCCACGCTGTCGCTCTTGCTTCGCGAGGCGGGCTTTACGGAAATAGGAAGTCTGCGCGTGGGTCGCTTTCCGGCGCTCGCCAAGAGCATGATCCTCACCGCGCGGAAGCCGGGGGCGTGAGCCGCAGCAGCACGTCTTTTCCGCCCTTCACGTGGCTGTTGAGGGGCACGGCGACGCTCCATCCGGCGCTGCGGGGGACGTAGAGTTCGGTGCGGCTGCCAAAGGCGATCATGCCGAAGCGCTGGCCCCGGCGGAGTTGCTCGCCGATGGTGACGGGCGCGATGATCCGCCGCGCGATGGCCCCGACGATCTGCTTGACCACCACCGCCGGTTTTCCAGCGGCGTCGGCCATGCACATCGTGTGGCTCTGGTTCTTGTCGCTGCAGTCGGGGTGCCGGGCATCGAGGAAGAGGCCCTCTTCGTAGCGGGTCCAGAGGACGGCCCCGTCGCAGGGGGAGCGGTTGACGTGGACATCCAGCACGGAGAGGAAGATGCTGACCTTGAGCGCGGGGCCGTCGAAGGGGGCATAGTGGGGCAGCTCGGTGATCTCCGTCACCTTGCCATCAGCAGGCGCGACCATGACGCCCGCCTCGGTGGGAATCGGGCGCTCGAAGTCGCGGTAAAACGCCAGGCAGGCGAGCGTCAAGACGCCCACAAGCAGGGCCACGGGCCAGAGTCCCACCACCAGCGTTGTCGTCACCGCAATGATCCCGGCGACGAGGATGGGTGCCCAGTAGGTCCACCCGTAAAGCGAGATGAAGAACTGCGGCGGGTGACGGCTGGCGGGAATTTCAAGGGTGCTCATACGTCAACTATCGCGCCGCACCGCGGGGAAGTCAAAGCTCCCCCGCCTCTCCCTAAAAAAACGGCGGCCGCATCCAGCAGCCGCCCTCTTTCAGTCGTTGGTGCGAATGGCTCACGCCAGCGGCGGTACATCCAGCCAGCGCCGCTCGCGCCAGCTCTGGATGCCCAGGTCCGCCAACTGCACCCCCTTGGCCGCCTCCAGCAGGGTCCAGCGGAAGGGGTCCCCCTTGACCACGTGCTTGAGGAACAGTTCCCACTGGATTTTGAAGGCGTTGTCATAAATCTGCTGCGAAGGCACCTTGGCCCACGTGCCGAGGAAATCGATGGGGTTGTCGATGTCCGGGTTCCACACCGGGCGCGGGGTGTTGTTGTACTGCTGGCTGACGCAGTCGCGCAGGCCGGCCACGGCGCTGCCGTGGGTGCCATCGACTTGCAGCGTCAGCAGATCATCGCGGCGGACGCGGACGGTCCAGCTGGAGTTGAAGTGGCAGATCACGCCATTCTCCAGCTCGAAGGTGGAATAGGCGGCATCGTCGGCAGTGCAGGCGTATTCCTTGCCGTTCTCATCCCAGCGTTTCTTGATGTGCGTCGCGCCGAGGCAGGAGACCGCCTTGATGGCGCCAAAGACGTTGTCCACGAGGTAGCGCCAGTGGCAGAGCATGTCGATGATCATGCCGCCGCCATCTTCCTTGCGATAATTCCAGCTTGGCCGCTGTGCCGGGATGGTGTCGCCCTCGAACACCCAGTAACCGAACTCGCCGCGGACGCTGAGAATTTCGCCGAAAAAGCCGTTGGCGATGAGCTGTTTCAGTTTCATGATGCCCGGCAGCCAGAGCTTGTCCTGCACGACGCCATTTTTCACGCCGGCCGTTTTGGCCTCATGCCAGAGGCGCAGGGCGTCGGCGGTATGGACGGCGGTGGGCTTCTCGCAGTAGATGTGTTTGCCGGCGGCGATGGCCTGCGAAACGGCCTCGACGCGCCGGTCCGTGGTCTGGGCGTCAAAGTAAATTGAATAGGCGGGATCCTTGAGCGCCGCGGCCAGATCCGTCGAGATCTTCAGGGTCCCTGCGGGCAGTCCGGCCCCCTCGGCCACCTTCTTGAGCTTGGCCTCGTTGCGTCCCACCAGCAGGACCTCGGGCATGATGGCCTCGCCGTCGCTGACCTTCACCCCACCCTGTTTGATGATCGCCGCAAGCGAGCGATAAAGGTGCTGGTTGGTGCCCATGCGTCCGGTGACGCCGTTCATGAGGATGCCGATGCGGGTCATGGTTTCTCCTGTGACAGGTGAGGGGCCGGCGCGCTCTCCGCGGTCGCCGGGCGCGTCGCAAGCATGGCCTGCGCCCGCGCATAGTTCGACGCATAGACCGGGTTGTCCGGGATCGTTTCATGCGCCTTGCGAAAGTGGTTGACCGCCAGATCGAGGCGGCCTTTTTTGGCGAGCATCGATCCGAGGTTGTTCTGAATCTCATGGAGCGTGGGGGCGATGGCCACCGCACGCTCATAGGCCGCGATGGCCGCATCGGTGTGCCCGCGCTCATTTTCCAGGTCGCCCGCGGCCATTTCCAGCCACCAGTTGTTGGCGGTGCGCGCGATGCCCTGCTGATACAGACGCAGCGGATCCTGCCACACTTCGAGGCGCAGGGCGGTGAAGACCACGCAGGCCGCAATCGCCGCCCCTCCGACGATCCCCAGCGCGAAACGCGCCCCACGCTGCTCTGTCCATGCCGCTGGCACCGCCCACGCCACCATGATTGCCAGGCCTATCGCCGGAAAATAGGTGAAGCGGTCCGCCCGCGCCTGTTCGCGGACCGCTCCATTCTGCATCCACCACGCGCTCTGGCAAAGCCGGGTGACAGAAGCGATGTGATGCGAGACGAACAACACCGTGCGTCCAGCGCGAGACACTTCGCTCATCTTGCCCAAACATTTTTTTTGAAACTCGCTGTCGCCCACCGCCAGCACTTCGTCCACGATCAAAATCTCCGGCTCCAGATGCGCGGCCACGGCGAAGGCCAGACGCACATACATGCCGCTGGAATAACGTTTTACCGGCGTGTCAATGAATTCTTCCACGCCGGAGAAGGCCACGATCTCGTCGAACTTTTTCCGAATCTCAGCTTTGGTCATGCCCAGAATCGCGCCGTTGAGAAAAACGTTTTCGCGTCCGGTCATTTCGGGGTTGAAACCGGTGCCGACTTCCAACAGGCTGGCGATGCGACCTTTGATTTTGATTTGGCCACTCGTCGGACTGGTGACTTGCGACAGGATTTTGAGCAGCGTGCTTTTGCCCGCACCGTTGCGGCCGATGATGCCCAGCACTTCGCCTTCCTTGACCTGAAAGCTGACGGCGTTGAGTGCCCAAAACAATTCGCCCATTTTACGCGCGTGATGTTCCTCACCGATCTTCAGAAACGGGTCGGGTTTGCCACACAGTTTGGCCCACCAGCGAGCAAAATCTTCCTTCAACGTGCCGCCGCCAATCTGACCGAGGCGATAGGCTTTGGAGACATTTTCGATTGAAATAACAAC
>CALCHA010000515.1 GCA_937901265.1 uncultured Phycisphaerales bacterium | reverse complement strand
CCCGTTCGTCTCCGAGGTCCGCGGCAAAGGGCTCATGTTCGCCATCGACTTCGCCCGGCCCAAGTCGGGCTTTTTGCTGCAGCAGAAGTGGGATGCCCTGCACAAGATGAACTTCGCGGTCTTCGGACAAACAGTCATCGTGCCGCTGCTTCACGAGCACCGCATCCTCTCGCAGGTGGCGGGCTATCACACCGAAGTCATCAAGTTCCTTCCCCCGATGACCGTGACCCAGGCCGACATGGACTGGTTTCTCGGCGCGATGGAGGATGTCCTTGGCAAGACGTCGCGAACCCGCTCCACCCTCAAAACCATGGTGCGCCTGGGGGTGGGGGCCGTTCGCGCGTAGCACCCTCACCCATTCTGCAGCATAATCCCCGGGCCGTTCGATTCGTCATGCGGGCGGCGCGGGTCCTCTTGCTTATTCCAGGGCACTCATGGGGTTTGTACAGCGGCAGCTCATCAAAGCGGTCATCCGGGTTGTTCACCATCCGAAGATAACCCTCGCGGTGTGCGCCCTCCTGCTGGTGGCGTCCCTCCTCTTCGCCAAAGTGCACCTCTCCCTGTCGACCGATCAGAACGCTCTGCTCACCCCCTCGCTGCCGTTTTTCAAAGCCTACCTGCGCTACGATTCCCAGTTCCCCGAGAACGAATGCTTCGTCGTGATCGTCGAGCCGCGAGATTACGGCCATCCGCCGCCCGCGAAGCGCTGGATCGCACTGGCAGACAAAATCACCGGCAACCTGCGGGCGCTGAAGGACGATGTGGATCGGGTGGAGTCCCACGTGTCGCTCGAGGAGCTCGGCGATCAGGCGCTCGAGTTCGCGCCCTGGGAACAGGTGAAAACCGAAAGTGCGGAGTTTCAGCAGTTCAGCCAGTTGATGAAGGTGGTGGGGGAAAAGCCGGGGCTCGACGCGCTCGTGCTGGGAAGCAACCCGGTGCAGCGGCTCTTTAATGCCATCGGGCAGGGGCCGGCCAAAGACGCCGCACCGCTCGCGGCGGTGCTGGCCCGCTCCCTGGACAGTGCCCTGCACACCTCCGTCGCCGACTGGCACACAGGGGTCCAGACGCCCGATCTCAACCTGCTCAGCGCGCACGCAGCCACCGATCCCTCCATCTACGGCTACAACATGATTCCCGACGAGTCGAAGCGCCGCGATGCACAGCGGCGCAACGACAAGATCATGATCATCAACGTGTATCAAAAACGTGATTATTCCTCGCTCGCCGATGTGACCGAACCGCTGGAGCGCATGTGCGCGGCGGTCGATGCCGCCGCCGCGAGCTTCGACGATTTCCGCAAGCCTGTCATCACCGGCAGGCCCGCACTTGAAGCCGATGAGATGCGCACCAGCGATCAGGACACCACCCTGGCGGAAATCTGCGGGCTCTCCCTGGTGTTCGTCGCGCTCCTGATTTTCCTGCGCAACCTGTGGCTGGCCATCGTCGCGGAAATATGCCTCGGCGTCGGCATCGGCTGGACCTTCGGGTGGGCGGCGATCTCCGTCGGAAGGCTCAACCTCCTATCACTGGTCTTCGTCATTGCCCTCATCGGCATCGGCATGGACTACCTGATTCAAATCCTGACGCGCTACCGCTTCGAGAAAAAACGCTACTCCCGCCCCCAGGCCATCTGGGCGCGGGTGTTCCGCTACGTCAGCCCGCCCATATCCACCGCCTGCGCCGGAGCTGCCGGGGCCTTCCTCGTCTCCACCCTCACCCGTTTCCAGGGGGCCGCCGAGCTGGGCGTCATCGCCGGCGGCGGACTCCTGCTCTGCCTCGCGGCCGGCTACACGCTCCTGCCCGCGATGCTGACCCTCTTCCCCGCCAACGTCGGCAAAGTCGAGGAAGGCGACCGCTACCACGACCACGAGACAATTCCCAAGGCCGGCGGGTGGCGGCTGATCGTGCCGGCGCTCTGGGTGGTCGTCGCGGCAGCGGGACTGTGGCTGAGCCTCCCGCCGCAATTCGACCCGAACCTCCTGCGGCTGCAGGCACAATCGCTGGAATCGGTGCAGAGCGTGCACAAGCTGCCGACATGGTTTGCCGCCATCACCAGCGACAACCTCGACGAGCTGCGCGAAGCGCGCAAACAACTCACGCCCGCGCCCGATCAAAACTCCACCATTCGCGACACCGAGAGCATCCTCGATGCCATCGACAAGCAGGCATGGCTCGACCAGCACAACGCCGCCGCCGCGAAGATCGCCTGGCAGCCGCCGCCCGCGCCCGATGCCAAAGATCTGACCAACATTGCAGCGGGGCTGGACAAGATGGTCGCAAACTGGTCGCAAAAAGGTGAGGCCAATCTGACCGAGCTGCGGCAAACGGTGGCGGAACTCACGACCACCCTGGGCGGCGATCCGGCCACGCTGCTGCCGCGTCTGGCCGCATGGCAGACCTCGCTGCTGGCGGAGCTGCGCAGCAAGGCCGCGATGTTCGCCCCGCCGCCGCTGGACATCGCGCGCCTGCCCCGGTCCTTGCGCGATCACCTGGTAAGCTCCCTGGCACCGCTGGAATCCCCGCGCAGCGAACACGATGCAACGGCCGCTTCGCAACCCATGGCCGACCACCTGACCTACGCCCTCTACGTCTATCCCAAAGAGGACCTCTGGGAACCCGGAGCGCTCGAACGTTTTGTCAAGGAGGTGGAAACCCGCACGCCCCCCGACGTCGTCCTCACCGGCATCGCCCCGCAGCTTTACCATTCCGTTCAGGAAATTCACAAAGCCTTCCGCACGGCCACCGTCGCGGCACTGATCCTCATCGTGCTCCTGGTCCTGCTCGACCTCCGCAACGTCGGCCAGACGCTGCTGGCGGTCTCCGTCCTCGCGCTGGGCCTCCCCATGCTGCTGCTGTGCATGTGGCTCTGGCGCGCGATGGGCGAGCCCTGGGGCATCCCCGGAAGCTGGAATTTTGCCAATTTCTTCGGCCTGCCGATCCTCATCGGTGCCGGCCACGAGTATGGCGTCTTCATGGTGCACCGCTATCGCGAGACCTTGCACGATCCGCGACGCATCTGGAAGAACTGGGACGTTTCCGACCGCGCCCTGTTGCTCTGCGCCATCGTCACCTCCTTCTCCTTCGGCTTCCTGCTCCTCGCCCGCCATCGCGGCCTCGCTTCTCTGGGCTGGGTGATGGCTGTCGGCACGACCTGCATTTATCTTGCAACCCTGCTGGTTCTGCGCCCTATCCTTCAGTGGCGGCTCAAACGCAAAGGGGTCTATCGCCGCCTTTGATTACAGGAGCACTCCTCATGGCCACGCCCATGCCCTTCTGGCTCAACGGCCGCCGCGTCTCCTCGCAGAACACCGCCCCCGTAATCGCCCCCTTCGGCGGGGGGGTGCTGGCGAATGTCTGCCAAGCCTCGCCGGCGGACGTGGAGGCCGCGATCGCCGCGATGGTCGCGGGGCTGGAGCGATGGAAGGCCTGGCCATCGCATCGCCGGGCGGCGGCCTGCGACAACGTGCATGATGCGCTGCAAAGTCGTGCCGAGGAATTCGCTCGCACTCTCGCTCAGGAAGCCGGAAAGCCCCTCAAATCGGCGCGCGGCGAAGTCGCCCGTGCGCTGACCACCTTCCGCCTCGCTGCCCAGGAAGCCACCCGCATCGCCAGCGAGCAGTTGCCCGTCGACATCGATGCCCGCAGCGAAGGCTACTGGGCCATCGTCGAACGCTTCCCCATCGGCCCCTGCAGCTTCATCACGCCCTTCAATTTCCCCCTCAACCTCGTGGCCCACAAAGTCGCACCGGCCATGGCCGCGGGTTGCCCTTTCATCGTGAAACCCTCCGAGCGCACCCCCATGACCGCCCTTCTCCTGGGCGAACTCCTCGCGGCCTGCGACCTGCCCGAGGGAACCTGGCACATCCTCCCCTGCGACCGCGTCACCGCCCGCCCGCTCGTCGCCGACGAGCGCATCAAGCTGCTCAGCTTCACCGGCTCGCCCCAGGTCGGCTTCGCCATGAAAGCGGCCGCCGGAAAAAAGAGCGTCATCCTGGAGCTGGGCAACGCCTCGGCCGTCATCGTTGAGGCCGAGACCGACCTCGCCGATGCGGTGCCGCGGATCGTCCGCGCTGCCTTCGGTTATGCCGGTCAAAGCTGCATCAGCGTCCAACGCGTCTACCTCCATGAATCCATCGCCACGCAGGCCACCGAAATGCTCCTCGCTGCCACCGCGGAGCTGAAGGTCGGCGACCCGCTCGATGAAGCGACCGACGTCGGCCCGGTCATCGACGCAGCTGCCGCCGAGCGCCTCCAGGCCTGGATTACCCAGAGCGGCGGCGCGATCCTCTGCGGCAACACCCGCAGCGGCAACCTCCTCGCACCCACCATCGTTCGCAATCCCGCCCCCGGCGCTGCCCTGCTCACCCAGGAAGCCTTCGGCCCGGTGATGACCCTCGAAACCTACGCCGATTTTGAAAGCGCCCTCGCCATGGTCAATGCGACGCCCTTCGGCCTGCAAGCCGGCATCTTCACGCGCGATCTGCACAAGGCCCGCCGCGCCTTCACCCACCTCGACATGGGCGGCGTGGTCATCAACGACGTCCCCACCACCCGCATCGACAACATGCCCTACGGTGGCATCAAGGATTCAGGCCTCGGCCGCGAGGGCGTTCGCTATGCCATCGCCCACCTCACCGAACCGCGCGTCCTGCTTATCCGATCCGCTCCGCCCCCGCATACACATTGAACCGCTCATCACGCAAAAACCCGATCAGCGTCACCCCGAATCGCTCCGCCAGATCCACCGCCAGGCTCGACGGTGCCCCGACCGCCGCGATCACACATATCCCCGCCATGACCGTCTTCTGCAGCAGCTCAAAACTCGCCCGCCCCGAAACCAGCAGCACCCGCTCCCGCGCCGGCAGCCGGCCCGCGAGAAACTGCCCGCCGATCAGCTTGTCCAGCGCGTTGTGCCGACCGACATCCTCCCGCAGCGCCACCAGCCTGCCGCCGCCATCGAAAAGCGCCGCCGCATGCAGCCCGCCGGTACGGTCAAAGACCGCCTGCCGCGCCCGCAGAAACTCCGGCAGCGTCTGGATCACCCCGCCCGCCACGCGAAACTGCCCGCCGAGGACCGGCACCGCACCGACGCTCTCGATGGCCTCAATGGACCGCTTTCCGCACACGCCGCAGGAACTGCTTGTATAGAAATGCCGCTCCAGTCGGGTCAGATCCAGGGCCACGTCGGGCCGCAGCTCGACCCGCACGACGTTGTGCAGCCGCAGCGGACCCATCTCGGGACCGCAGTAAAACGTGCGCTCAATCTCCTCGGGGCGTCGAACAATTCCCTCGGTCAGCAGGAATCCCCCCGCCAGCTCGAAGTCTTCGTCGGCCCGCCCGGGCGTGCGCATCGTCACGGAAATCGCCTTGACCTGGCGGCCATCCGGCAGCCCGTAACCCAGGCGGATTTCGAGCGGTTCCTCCACCGCGAGGTGGTCCTGCACGCAACGCACCTCCGCGCCCACATGCCGCTGCACCGCACGTTCGACGCTCGATCGCGCCCCTCCGCTTGACTCGCTCTCCATCCGGGCACCTCCATCCATCGCCGTTCCCCCTCTCGTGGCCCCCTTTCATAGGCCCCCGCATGGCTGCCGTCCACCCCATCTTGTCCGCCGCCCGGTTCACGGGTAGGCTAACGCCGGTCTTTCACACAGGAGTCCGAGGATGAAACGCGCCTCTCTTTCCCTCCTCCCCGTCGCCCTGCTGGTCAGCTGCCTGGCCGGCTGCGACAACGGCAGCGACTCCACGCTTATCTCGTACGATCCGCGACTCGATGGCGTGACCCTCGCGCCGCAAGTAACGCCCGATCTGAGCATCCTTGAAAACCAGAAGGATCGTTACGACAGGGAACACAAGTTAACTGGAAACGTCGCGCCCACCCCGGCGCCGGCCACCGGTTCCGGCTCGGCGGGGCCTGCGTCTGCCCCCGGTGCACTGGAGCCCGGCGGCCAGCCTGCCACGCCTCCCGCCTTCTCTCCTCCTGCTCCCCCCGCCGATTAATCGCGATCAGGCGAGCATGGCTTCGGTTTCCTTGAGCGCCTCGGGCAGCTCCCTGGTCAACTCCGCGAGCGTCTCGGGAAGCAGCTTCAGGTCTTCGAGCACTTTGGGGTCGATCCCCTCCCCTTTGCACGTCAGGCCGTAGCCGATGCCGCTCTGCACGCACACGTGGTCCGCCACATAAACGACGGACGTGAGCCAGCGGCACTCTGGAGCCAGCGACAGCGGCTGGTGGTGGTGCCCGGTAACATAGGTGAAGCTGCGCGGGAACTTCCATCGCGACGTCAGCCCCGCGCCCAGCGCCTGGTGGTCCACGCCGATCACTTCCGTTTCGATATCAATGTACCGCCGCGTTTCTTTGCTGGCCCGCTCGGCGGTCTCGACGAGGCCGTCGCGCAGCCCCTGCAGCTCCACCAGAATGCCGATGTCGTGGATCAAACCCGCAAGAAACGCCTCGTCCGGAAGCTGGTTGTTGAGCCGCCCCACGATCAATTTCGACATCACGCCCACCCCCACGGAATGCGTCCAGAGGTCCTTGGCGGAGAACTGCGGCGACACCCGGCCGCCGCGGAACAGCTTCGCCAGCGACGCGGCGATCACGATATTTTTGACCGCATTGAGCCCCAGCAGCACGATGGCGCGATTGATCGACCCGATCTGCCCGGGCAAACCATAGAACGCCGAGTTGACCACCTTCAGAATCCGCGCCACCAGCGCGGGATCGTTGGAGATCAGCTTGTTGAGGTCCTGCGCGGTGGACTTGGGATTCTCCACCAGTTGGATGATCTTCAGCGTGATTTCCGGCAGCGTCGCAATATGCGACACCGCGTTCACCGCCTCGGCGATGATGGCCTGGGGATCTTTTTTCACCGGGGTCGCTGCAGCGTCAGCCATGGGCCTCTCCTTCGCGGATGTTGGGCGTCCCTTCACTATCGGCCCTTCACGCGACGCGCTTAAGCAGCGACCCCCTGCCTCTAAAACCCCGACATGTCGCCGCGGTTCTGCGGAATCTTCAGGTCGCCCACATCCTGATCCCCGATTTTCAGCAGCTCCGCCGTCTTGATCCGCCAGTCCGCCCCCGGTACATCCGCCCACACCAGCCGCCACGTGGTCGTGATGGGGCCTGTGTCCATCGTGGTGAGGATGGCCACCTTCACCGTGGCTTCATCGCCGCTTATGACGGTGTGATAATTCATGATGTGGTTTTCCTTGATCCCATAACTTTTGAGCCGCGTGCTGAGCTCCTCCCGCGAGTCGCCAAGGGTCTCAATGCCCAGCTGCGGGCAGCGGAAATCGTCCGCCAGATACCCCACCAGCCGGTCCATATCCCCCTTGTCCGCCGCCGCGGCCATGCCGGTGTGCGCCTTATAGAGCCGTTCCGCAGGGGTATCCACCACCATCGCCAGACCGGCCCAGACAAGGGCCACACCGGCGACGATCGCCCCCACCCTTGCGGTCGTCACGCCTTGGGCCCCCAGCGTCCGCCCGCGATACCACACCGCCAGTCCCACCACCAGCAGCACCACCCAGGCCAGCCAGTGCGTCTCGAAGAGGGCCCCGCTGATCGACGTCGGCAGCGAGGGCGATCGCAGCTGCCCCAGCGTTCCGCCCAAAACTCTCAATGTCCCGCCCGCCGTTTGACCGATAATGTTTTCAAATCCCATGTGCGTTGTCATCCTGTCACTCCCCTGAGTAGGTCATGCCTCAAACCCCGCCGAAAATCATCGCCCCAGCGGCTGCCCATCCTACGCCGGTGGGGGGGGGCTATGTTCGCAACCTTTCCGCATTATTTCATCACGATCCGAAACTCGCCCTGGCCATCGAGGCGGTCCACCCCGACGACGTGCCGCCCATCGAGACCGCGCGAGACGGTGCCCCCACGGTCCGCGTAACGACCGCCGCGGGAAAGCACCTTTACCTCCACTCGCGCTATCGCCCCCTGCAGGAAGCGCAGGCATGGGCTCAATCCGTTAAGGCAGATGATCGCTACGTCGTCATCGTGTCGGGCTTTGGCCTGGGGCATCACGTGCGGACCCTCTTCGACCGCCTGCCCGAAGATGCCCTGCTGCTGGTCGCCGAACCCGATCTGGGTCTCCTCAAGGCGGCTCTGGCTGCCACCGACCTTGCCGACGCCCTCGCCTCCGGGCGGCTGCTGATCTTCACTGACCTCGACCGCGGCGGTCTCGTCGATCGGCTCGAGCCGCGCTCCGTTCTCTTCACCGCCGGCGCCGGAACCCTCTTCGCCGCGCATCCCGCCAGCCTGCAGGCCGACAGTGCCGGCTTCCATGCGGCCTTCCAGAAGCTCATAACCGAGTTCGTCTCCTTCACCCGCACCGGCTTTCTGACGTTGATGCTCAACAACGTGGCCACCTGCCGCAACGTCGCCAACAACCTCGGCCGCTACGCCACCACCGCCCCGCTCGACCTGCTGCACAACGCCTACGCCAACCTCCCCGCCGTCCTCGTCGCCGCCGGCCCGTCGCTGCAGAAGAACATGCACCTGCTCTACGAACTCCTCAGTGATGAAGAATTCGAACGCGCCCGCCGCCACCACCCACACCTCGAAGCCCGAACCTCCAAACAACCAACGCGCCGCGCCGTCATCATCGCCGTGCAGACGATGCTCAAGCCCCTGCTCGCGGCGGGCATCGAGCCGGACTTCGTCACCAGCCTGGACTACAACACCGTCTCCACGCGCTTCTTCGAAAATCTGGAGGAATCCGGCCCGACCAGCCGCGTCCACCTCGTCGCAGAAGCCAAGGCGAACTGGAATGTCCTCGACACTTTCAACGGCACGATGTCGCTCCTGCACAACGAGTTCGCCGCACGGCTGCTCCGCGACGCCACCCCGCCACGCGCAGGCCTCAAGGCCGGTGCCACCGTCGCACACCTCTCCTTTTACCTGGCGGAATACCTCGGCTGCAATCCGATCATCCTCACCGGCCAGGATCTCGGCTTCCAGACGGGCGACGCGGTCACATACGACCCGGGCGACGGCACCGGGATCGGCGGCCTGGACACGGGGACGATCTACTACGTCATCCGCGTCGACTCGACGCACGTGAAGCTCGCCTCCAGCTACGACGACGCCGAGAGCGGCACCGCCGTTCACATCACGCCGGGCAGCGGCGAGTCGCACCGCCTGATCGGCACGAACCAGGCGCAGGTGCCGAACGACTCCTCGCCGCGGTTCAATCCGGCCACCGACGTCTCCGGCAACACCATCAACCTGCCGTACGACCTCAGCCTGAGCACCGGCGACCCCGTGGTGTACGGCTCGGGCGGCGGCGCGGCCATCGGCGGGCTCACCGACGGCGCGACGTACTACGTCATCTCGAAGGGCGGCAACTCGTAAGAGCTCGCCGCCACCTCGG
>CALCHA010000514.1 GCA_937901265.1 uncultured Phycisphaerales bacterium | reverse complement strand
AACATGACCCGCCAGTTCTACGACTGGCCCGCTCTCCGCGAACTCTATCACCAGGCCGCGATCGTCATTGTCCCCCTCTTCCCGAATCCCTACTGTGCCGGCCTCACCGCTTTTCTCGAAGCCGCCGCCTGCGGCAAGGCCACGATCCTCACCACCACCCCCGGCCTCGCCCCGTTGCTCGCCCCTGACACCTGCCACACCGTCCCCGCGCAGTCCCCCGCCGCCCTCCGCACCGCGATCCAGTCCCTCCTGGACGCCCCCGCCCGCGCCGCCCAACTCGCCGCCGCCGGCCACGCCTGGCTGCAAGCCGAGCACACCCCGGAGCGCTTCCTCGACGCGCTTCTCCCGAGCCTTCAGGAACCGCCAACGACGGGGCGATCCTCCTGATCCTCCGTTTTCAGTTTTTTCTTGCAATTTGTCTCCCCTCGCGCGTCTACTGCTGAGAGTCCCTGCGTCTCTGCGGCATCCCCATGTCTGACCTCGACCAGCTTCAGCTCTACGCCACCACCCGCGATGCGGCCGCTTTCGCTTCGCTTGTGGCGGCCTATTCCGACATGGTCTATGCCACCTGCCTGCGCATTCTGGTGAACCGCGCCGAAGCGGAGGACGCCGCCCAGGAATGCTTCTGGCGGCTGGCGCGGGAATCTGCAGCCATACGCATCTCCGTCGGGGCCTGGCTGCACCGCTGCGCCACCAATGAGTGCATCACCCGCAAGCGCCGCAAGACCGCCAGGAAGCAGCGCGACATGGCCTACGAAACGACGCGGCGCAGCGTCCGCGAAGAGGCGGCACAGTGGTCCGAAATCGCCCCCGCTGTCGACCAGGCCATCGAGGAGCTGCCCGACGACCTGCGACGCCTCCTCGTCGCCTACTTCCTGCAGCGGCGAACGCAGACGGAGCTGGCCGCGGAGATGAACCTCTCCCCCGCCACCATGTCGCGGCGCATCGCAGAGGGGGTGGAGCTGATTCGCAAAAAGCTCAAATCGCTCAGCGTCCTGACCTCCGTGGGGGCGCTGGCCTACCTGCTGGCCACGCGCACAGCCGCGGCAACGCCGGCGAAGCTGGTGGCCAACCTCGGGCGGATGGCGATCGCGGGACCTCACCCGTTGCTGCACTTGTCAAAACTCAAAATTACCGCGAGCGCCGGAAGTGCCGCGGCGGCTGCGACCGTGGCGCTCTACCTGCTTTTCTCTGGCCATTCGGTGACGCCACCGGCAGCGCGGACGCCCCCACCCGCGCAGGTCGCGGCAACCCCCTCCTCCAACGCCGCGACCTATTATTACGAGCCGCCCGTGCCGGACGGCGTCTATGCGGCGCTTTACCGCGTGCGCAACACCCTGCCACAGGTCGATGCAACACAGGGGCTTACCGCGGTGCGGACCCTGGTGACGGTGGGTCCCTCAGCGATTCCCGCGATCAACGCGGAGCTGAATCGCTCCACGCGCGAGCCGGAGCAGCGGTTGCTGATTCTCACGCTGCGGATGCTCAACCATCGCGATGCCATGCCGGCACTTGTGAATATCCTGCCCCACCTGGCGACCGAGGAAGCGGCTTATCCGGTGGTCACGTCGGATAGGACGCTGCTGACGTTCCTGCAGGCGCATCCCGCGCCCGGATCGCGGCCAGAGTTGCTCCGTCCGGCGCGGGTGGAATGCATCACGGCGCTGGAGCAGCTCACGCGGCACCGGGAGACGTCGCCCGCGCTCTGGCAGACCTGGTACCTGACGCAGACAGCGATGCCCCGGCTGCCGCTGGATGTGCCGATCCCCGCCGAGGACCCGGTCGCGCGGCGCGGGGCGGCCATCGCGGGCGCGGTGTTCCCCACTGGCCCCTCCTTTAACCTGCTGCCAGTGCAGGAGATCGTCGTCGATGCGGCGTCCGCCGAGGGGAGCTCCTGCCAGCTCGGCGAGGCCGGGACGCTGCGGCTCATCCGCGAGCGCGGCGGGTCGCTCACCGTCGATGGAGCCACCCTGGCCGCATGGCCGGTGAACCCGCTCCGCTTCGACACGCTGCCGGCGGAAGTGCACCTCAACCCGCGGCTGGACCTGGGCAGCGACGGCCCTTTGCCGCTGCACGTCGCGGGCTTCTCGGGGCGGCAGACCTTTTTGTTCGCAAGCCTGAAGGGGGCGCGAGGAATCGTCGACCTGCAGCGGACGGGAACGGGCATGCGGGTGCAATACCGCCTTTACGCCTGGCCGTCGGCACGGGGGCTGTGAGGGGGCTCGAGGGGATCAAGAGTGCCGCGTCGCCCAGGGAAGTGGGAGCGGTCGTCCACATCGAATTTCGGCGAGCGAACGTCTATACTGTTTCTCTGCAGAGACAGTACCCGCCGTCCCCAAAGGAGCCCTTCATGCCCGGCATGACCATCACCGAAAAGATTCTCGCCAAGCACGCCAAACGGGATTCCGTCGTTCCGGGCGAAAATATCTGGGTGGACGTGGACGTGCTGATGACCCACGACGTCTGCGGGCCGGGCACCATCGGCATCTTCCACAAGGAATTCGGGCGCAACGCCAAAGTGTGGGATCGGAACAAGGTGGTGATCATTCCGGATCACTACATTTTCACCGCCGACGAAAAGTGCCACCGCAACATCCAGATCCTGCGCGATTTCGTCAAGGAGCAGGACCTGCCCTTTTACTACGATCCCGAATTCGTGAGCATGAATCCGGGCAAACCCAACCCCTATCTTGATCCGACCAAAACCAAGTACAAGGGCGTCTGCCACAAGGCGCTGCCGGAGGAGGGGCACATCCGTCCGGGCGAAATCATGCTGGGGACGGATTCCCACACCTGCACCGCGGGGGCGTTCGGAATGTTCGCCACCGGGGTGGGCAATTCGGACGCGGCCTTCACGCTGGGCACGGGCAAGACCTGGCTCAAGGTGCCCCCGACGATGAAGTTCACTTTTCACGGGCAGATCCCCCCCTACCTCACCGCCAAGGACCTGATCCTCGCCGTCATCGGCGACATCTCCGTCTCGGGCGCCACTTACAAATCGATGTACTTCGCCGGCGAAGGCATCGGCTCGCTGACCCTCGAAGACCGCATGACCCTCACCAACATGGCGATCGAGGCCGGCGGCAAGAACGGCGTCTGCGACGTGGACGAGAAAACGCTCAACTACGTCCGCGCCCGCTCGCGCATCAAAACCTGGGAAGTGTACACCGACGACAAAAACGCGGCCTACGACTACGAGGGCGACTACGACCTCTCGATCATGGAACCGATGGTCGCCAAGCCCCACTCCCCCGACAACAAAGACACCGCCCACAACGTGCGCGACGTCAAACTCGACCAGGCCTATATCGGCTCCTGCACCGGCGGCAAAATCACCGACATGATCATGGCCGCCAATATCCTTAAGGGGCAGCAGGTCAAGATTCCCACCTACGTCGTGCCCGGCTCCACGGAAGTGCACGCGGACATGAAGCGTTTCAACCTGCGCGGGGTGCTCAAGGGCCCCAACGAAAAGTCGGTCGAAGACATCCTCAGTGATGCCGGCTGCAGCATGGGCGCGTCGGGATGCTCCGCCTGTCTGGGCGGCCCCGCCGATACCTTCGGCCGCCTCAACCGGTCGGAGGTCTGCATCTCGACCACCAACCGCAACTTCCCCGGCCGCATGGGCTCGATGTCCGCCGCGGTGTTTCTGGCAAGCCCGCTGACGGTGGCCGCCAGTGCGCTGACGGGGCACATCACGGATCCGCGGGAGTTCATCACCTCGCCGATCGAAACCGGCATGGCGGGCGTAAAGTGACACTGGCCATGGACCACGGAGTTTGAGGCGCACGGATGCGCATCGCCTTCTACGATCCCAACCGCGCCGATTACCACGTCGGGTCCGTTTTCGAGCGGCCGCTGGGGGGCACGCAGTCGGCGGCATGCTATCTCGCGATGGAGCTGGCGGGGCTGGGGCATGAGGTGATCTATCTTGCGGGCGCGGCGCAGCCTTGCGTCGTGCGCGGGGTGGCGTGTCCGGGACGGGCCTACCTGCGTGCCTCGGCGCTTGCGGAACTGGAACCGGATGTGCTGGTGGTGATCCAGCAGGCGGGGAGCGGGGCGGCGCTGCGGAAGCATCTGCCGGCGCGGGCGCGGCTGATCTTCTGGACGGCGGACACCGCGTATCAGGAACTCGTCACGCCGCTCAAGGACGCGGGGGAGCGCGACGCCTACGATGCCGTGATCACCGTGAGTGCCTGGCAACGCGAGCAGTTCGCGACGGCGTTTCCGCAGCTTGCCGGAAAGCTCGTGGTGCTCCGCTACGGCATGTCGCCGGCGTTCCAGGGGTTGTTCCCCGCCGGGGCTCCCGTGCTCTCCGCGAAGGCGTGGCCACCGATCCTTGCCTACACCAGCACCCCCTTTCGCGGGCTGGACGTGCTGCTGCATCTCTTCCCTGAAATCCGTCGCCGGGTGCCCGGGGCGCGGCTGCAGGTGTTCTCCGGAATGCGGGTCTACTTCATTGAACCGCTGGTCGATGCCGCGGGATACCGGGCGCTGTATGAACAGGCGCGGGCGACGGAGGGGGTGGACTATGTGGGCAACGTGGCGCAGGCGGCGCTCGCGGAGCGGATGACGTCCGTCTCCATGCTCTGCTACCCCAACACCTACGAGGAGACGGCGTGCATCAGCGTCATGGAAGCGCTGGCGGCGGGCTGCGCGGTGCTCACGTCTGCGCTGGGGGCGTTGCCTGAAACTCTCGGTGGCCGGGGAACGCTGATCGATCCGCGTGATCCCGCCTATGTGGCGAAGTTCGTGGAGGCGGCGGTGGAACTCCTGGAGGCTCAGCGGAGAGAGCCGGGGGCGGAGGAATCGCGGCGGCGGCAGCAGGTGGACTGGGCCAGGGCGACCTACGACTGGCCAACGCGGGCCAGGGAGTGGGACGGGTGGCTGCGGTCGCTCGCCCCCGCGACGGGGGGCTGAGGGGCGGGGGCAGCGTCCGAAAACGGCGCGGCGGCAACTCGAACGAATGTGGACCTCCCTCCGGGCCGATACATGCAGCAGGCCCGGCCAACATGCGTTGGCGCGGGCCACCAGTCGATCACGCGATCCCGAGGAGGTGCATGTGGCGCTCAAGATTTCCTACGTGTCCGAAGATGCCGGCGTCGTGACGCTCTGCGCCGAGGGGGAGATCACCGCCACGGACACACCGATCGGCGGGCTGTCGCCGTTTCAGCCGATCCTCGGCCAGGCGTGGAACGGTCGCCGCATTCTGCTGGATATGTCGGGCGTGTCTTACATCGATTCCAGCGGGATTGGCTGGCTGATCGGGACGCAGAAGGCCTTTCGCGCCGCGGGCGGCAAGCTGGCCCTGCACTCGGTTCAGCCGCAGGTTCATCAATTGCTCGGCCTTCTGAAACTGGACCGCATCATTCCGATGACCGAAAGCGCCGCCGCCGGCCGCGAGGCACTCGCCGCGCTGGTCGCTGTCTGAACCGCAACTCCCAGGCCCCCGAAGTTTGAGTCTGATCCAGGCCCCCTTTTCCGGTGAACCTTCATGACCACGCTGACGATTCCCTCTGTTACCGGTCCCGTGTTCTTCAATCTGCCGGGCGTTACCCAGCAGGTGCACGCGACGATGCTCGACGTCACAACGATGGCCCCGGAAAAAGCCGTCGACAAGTTGCTGCACCATGCGGCGGGCATCAGCGCGAGCGACCTGTGCTTCTGCTGCAATGAACAGCACGTGCTGGTGCAGGCGCGGCACCTGGGGATGATGCGGCCGATCGCCGTGCTGCCCAGCGAACTGGGCCGCCGGGTGATCACCATGATCAAGACCGCCGCCAAGCTGGACCTCACCGAGCGCCGCCGGCCGCAGGATGGCCGCTGGATGTACACCCATGACGACGAAAACGGCACGGTGTATGACCTGCGCGTGTCGGTGATTCCGACTGCGTTTGGCGAAGACATGGCCATCCGCCTGCTGGATCGCACCAGCAAGCTCTACACGCTCGACAATGTCGGTCTCCTGCGCCAGCAACGCGCCGCCCTTGCGGGGACGCTCGAATCCCCCGGCGGGCTCGTGCTTTTCACCGGTCCCACCGGCTCGGGAAAAACCGCCACGATGTACGCCTGCCTCCAGGCGCTGAACAACGGCAAAAAGAAAATCAACACGATCGAAGACCCGATCGAATACACCCTCGAAGGCGTGCGCCAAAGCCAGGTCAATCCCGGCATCGATCTCGATTTTTCACAGTTGCTCCGCGCCGTCGTGCGGCAGAGCCCCGATGTGATCATGATCGGCGAAATCCGCGACGCCGAGACCGCCAACATCGCCATCCGTGCCGCCAACTCCGGGCACCTGGTGCTGGCGACAATTCACGCTTCCGCCGCGTCGGGCGCGGTGCAGTCGATGCGCGCCCTGGGCGTGCACTCGCACTTCCTGGGGACGGCCCTGCGCTGCGTGGTGGCTCAGCGGCTGGTGCGCACGCTCTGTCCGAAGTGCCGCACGTCGTTCGACCTCGCCGATGCACCGCACACCTTCGACGATGTATCGCACCTGCTTTCGCCGCGCGATGGAAAAGTGCTCTGGGCCCCTCGCGGGTGTGATGCCTGCATGCAGAGCGGCTACGCCGGGCGCACCGGCGTGTTCGAGATCATGCCCGTGACACGAAGCCTGCGCAACCTGATCTCCGACAACCGTCCTGTCCGCGAGATCCGCCTGCGGGCGGTGGCGGAGAAGATGATCGAATTCCGGCACGCGGCGCTGATCAAGGTGGCGCTGGGCGAGACCAGCACCGAGGAAGTCTTCCGCGCGATCCCGACCGAGCACCTGATGGCCGAGGAATGACCGGGCCGGCACACCCAAGTTAATCCTTCCATTTATTCCTTCCACAGGACCGCGGCCTCCGGGCCGTGGCTCCTGTGTTTTTGCGATGACGATGTGGCGCTATAATCCGCAGCCGGGTTTCATCGGGGGCGTCGCACAAGGAACGAGGATGCCAGCCGCTTCATTTGGCCGGGCCAG
>CALCHA010000513.1 GCA_937901265.1 uncultured Phycisphaerales bacterium | reverse complement strand
TGCAACTAATCCTTTGGGTGCATTCTGAACTGGTCGTGCGCGAAGCGCAGCATCGAGCGGCGGGATGCGTGGTGCGGAGGTTGAAAATCGAGGTGGCGAAACACATCGCTATCCATTGTCCTTTCGCTACAAATGGTCCTTGACGATGCACGGAACGGAACGCCCGCGGAGAGTAGAGTCTATGATTATTCCACGTCTGACTGTCGTGACCCTGATGACCGGCCTGGTGGCAGCTCTCGGGGGCCCGGGGTTGATCGCGGCGCCATTGAAGCCTACCGAGGCGCGGCTCATCGACAATTTCGAGCAACTCGGCATTGACAACACTGCGCCGCGTTTTGGATGGGTTGTCAACGATCCCGCGCGCAATGCCGTCCAATCCGGCTATCAAATCGTCGTGGCGCGGAGCCAGGCGGAACTGGACAGCGGCAGTGGCTTGGTGTGGGACAGCGGCAAGGTGGCTTCATCGGAGCAGTTCGGGGTGAAGTATGCGGGTGCCGCACTCGAAAAAACGACCGAGTATTGGTGGAAGGTTCGTACCTGGGATGCGCAGGGAGAGGCGTCGCCATGGAGCGAGGGCCGCCACTTCGTCACCTCTTTCTTCAAGCCCGAAGACTGGAACCCGCAGGCCGTTTGGATTGGTGATGGGCTGGGCACGGTCCCCCCCACCAAACCGGCCCCGGAATTCCGCAAAGAGTTTCAGATCAATAAACCCGTCCGCGGGGCCTATTTGTATATTTGCGGCTTGGGACAATTTTCAGCACTCATCAACGGCGCCCGCGTGGGCGATCACGTCATGGACCCCGCCTGGACCGATTACGATCAAACAGCCACCTATGTGACCTTTGATGTCACCACACTTGTGGCGCAGGGTGGCAATGCCCTCGGGGTCAATTTAGCGAATGGATGGCTCTCCGACACCAGGGATAAGCAGAGCACACGCAATTTTGGGCCGATGCGTCTCATCGCTCAACTGCATATTGTTTTCGAGGACGGAACCAGCAGGGATGTGGTCAGCGATCCGTCATGGAAAACCAGCACCAGCCCCCTGACGCATTCGGAAGTCCACGGATCCGAGGATTATGATGCGCGGCTTGAGCAATCAGGCTGGAGTAAGCCGGGATTCGACGATTCAAAGTGGATCAGTGCGGTCGCAGTGAAACGTCCGGCCGCCTTGCTTATGTCGCAGACTGCGCCTCCGATGCACGTGCGGGAGGTGTTCGCGCCACAAAAAGTTACCAATCCCACCCCGAACATTTACGTTTACGATTTCGGGAAGAACATGAATGGGCAGTACGAAATCACGGTCAAAGGATCCGCCGGCCAGACTGTGACGTTTCGGCCCGGGGAGGATTTGAAGGCCAATGGCAGAGTGAATATGGGGCGAGCGGAGGCGTCAAAGTACACGCTCAAGGGAAGCGGTTCGGAAACCTGGGGGCCCACGTTCAATTCCGTCGGGTTCCGGTATTTGGAAGTGGAAGGTGCGACCACGGATCCGCAGAACAGCGCGTCGCCGCTGATTCAAAAAGCCGCGGCACATTTTGTCTGCAACGCCGCGCGCGATGTGGGAACTTTTACGGCATCCGATCCCCGCTACATGCAGATTCATGAGCTGGCGCTTCGGACCCTTCTGAGTAATTTGGAATCCGTGCACACCGATGGCCCCAATTACGAGCGGCTGGGATGGCAGGAAGTCGTCTGGACCACGCCATCGTCAACCGTCTACAGCAACGACGTGCTGACATACTTTGCCAAGATCATGCACGACGTCCGAGACGCACAACGTGACAGCGGACTGAGCCCCAATATTGCCCCCAACTGGTTCCATGGAAAAAATGCCCGGGCCGCCGGCAAATTCGATGATTCGCCCGCCTGGGGCTCCTCGGCGTTCATCTGCCCCTGGATCATGTATCAAACGTACGGCGATACAAAAATCCTCTCCGACAATTACGCCACCATGACAAAATACCTCGCTTACCTCAAAGGCAAGGAAACCAATGGCCTGGTCACTTACGGGTTGGGCGACTGGATGGCGCCCGCAGGCGATGATGTGCGCAACATCGAAGGCGCCGTTTACGTGTATGACACGGGCTTGATGCGCGACATCGCCACGCTGCTGGGCAAGACCGAGGATGCATCCGCCTACGCACAGGATTACACGCGTGTGCGCGACGCCTACAACCGGGCCTATTTCGATTCGACCTCAAAGTCCTATCATCCCGTCAAGCAGGCCAACGAGGCACTTCCGCTGGCATTCGGCATCGTTCCTGACGGTGAGGTCGACGCCGTGCGGCAAGCCCTCGTCGAGGACATCGCCCACCCGCAGGAAAACGGAGCGCCAAGCTCTGGCAAAGTCGGCGACTTCGGGCCCGTTGTGGCGGATCACGTGACGACCGGCGACATCGCCACGACCGCACTCTGGCAGGCGCTGGGCGATGCCGGACAAGCCACGCTGGTGCAGACCATGATCATGCAGCAGACGCCCCCGAGCTACATGTATATGATCAACCACGGTGCGACGACCATTGCTGAAAATTGGTATTACGAGAAAACCCGCAGCCACAACCATGACATGTATGCCGGCATTCTCGGCTACTTCTATCGCACAATCGGCGGCATTTCACCGCTCAAACCCGGCTACGAAGTGGTCCAGATCAAGCCCAATGTCCCCCTCGGTTTGAACAGCGCCGCGACAACTTATGATTCGGTCCGCGGTCCGATCGACACCTCGTGGCAGGTCGAAGGCAATCAATTCACGCTCAAGGTTACC
>CALCHA010000512.1 GCA_937901265.1 uncultured Phycisphaerales bacterium | reverse complement strand
CACGACGGCGACGCTGGGCACCGGGGACGACGAGCAGATCGTCGACGGCCTGGGGGACGAATACAGCCAGAAGTTCATGCTGCACTACAACTTCCCGCCGTTTTCGACGGGCGAAGTAAAGCGGATCATGGGACCGGGGCGGCGTGAAATCGGTCACGGGGCGCTCGCGGAGCGTTCGCTGGAAGCCGTGATGCCGACGCCGGATGTGTTTCCTTATGTGGTGCGGCTGGTGTGCGACGTTCTGGAATCGAACGGCAGCTCGTCGATGGCGTCGGTGTGCTCGGGAACGCTGGCGCTGCTGGATGCCGGCGTGCCGATCCTGCGGCCGGTGGCGGGGATCTCGATTGGCCTGATCAAGGAAGAGGGCCGCGAGGAACTGCTGACGGATATCATTGGCGAGGAAGACCATTACGGGGATATGGACTTCAAGGTGTCGGGGACGACGGAAGGGATCACGGGCATTCAGCTGGATTTGAAGATCCGCGGCCTGACGATGGAGATCATTGAAAAGACATTTGTGCGGGCGAAGGAAGCGCGGTTGTTTATTCTTGGCGAAATGGCCAAGGTACTGGCGACGCACCGCGAGCAGATTTCCGACCATGCTCCGCGTCTGCTGACGATGCGGATCAATCCTGAGAAGATCGGGAAGATCATCGGACCGGGCGGCAAGACGATCAAGGCGATCGTGGAGCGCACGGGCGCGAAGATCGACATCCAGGACGACGGCACGGTGTTCATCGCAGCGATGGGCATGGAGGCGGCGGAGAAGGCGCGCGAGGAGATCGAGCGGCTGTCGGAAGAGGTGAAGATCGGCAAGGTTTACAACGGGAAGGTGACGAGCATCAAGGATTTCGGGGCGTTCATCGAGGTGATCCCCGGGCAGGATGGGCTGTGCCACATTTCCGAGCTGTCGGATCGCTATTTGAAGAGCGTGGGCGAGGAAGTGAAGCTGGGGCAGGCGGTGCGCGTGAAGGTGATCGCGATCGACGACCAGGGACGCATCAAGCTCTCGCGCAAGCAGGCGATGCGGGATGAGAATCCCCAGCCGGCGCGGCCCGCGGTGCAGTCCGCAGGGGCTCCGGGAGCGGCTCCGCAGGGGTCGCAACCGATGGAGGCCACGCAGGCCGAAGAACAGGGTTGACCGTTCGATTGATGTTTGGATAAAATACCAGCCGCAAAGTATGACTTTGCGGCTTTTTTATTGGAAGAAGGAGCGGGGCGCGCCGGGTGCGTGTTCCGCGTGAGAGAAGGCGAGTCGTTTTATCCTTCGCAGAGCCATTCCGCAGCAGCGGCCGCCTGCGATTCTCGCCTCTCGAAGTTCTCCACGGACCACCGATCTGTGTAAAAACCAGACATGTGTGGCGGTCCGACAACCAGGCTCCCGGCGTGGCCGGTGCCTGCGCGTTTGGTCCTCGCCGAGGTGTCTGCATGCCAATTGGCACAGTGAAGTGGTTTGATTGCAAGAAGGGCTTCGGCTTCGTGGTGGACGCCAGCGGGGCCGACGTGTTCGTGCACTTTTCGGTGATCGAAGGGGAGGGGTTTCGCCGGCTGTATGATGGGGAGCAGGTGGAGTTTGAGGCGGTGCGCGGGCCCAAGGGATGGCTGGCGTCGCGGGCGCGACGGCTGGTAGCGGCGGAGGGGAGCTGAGGCGTCACTCGCCGTAGTTGGTGGAGTCGCTGATGATCGCGGCGGCACCGGCGGGACCGGGGTTGCCGTCGTCGGCGGGCAGGGCGGCCGCTCGGGCGGCGGAGGGTCCCAGGCCTGAGACGACGGCGCGCAGGGCAAAGCTGCTGGCCACTGCCAGGAACACGGCGAAGAGCATGAAGAGGAAGACGGGGTCGTAGACTTTCCCTGACGGCTGGCCGGATTTTGCAGACATGATGCCTCCCTTTGCGTTGGTTATCGGCAAAACGGAGGGGCGACTTGATCCGCGAGAGCGTGAAAGGGGCGGTGGGGGTGTTGATGGGTGGTCCGGGATGGCCGGGGAGGCAGGTTGACCTGATCGGGGGAGCGCCCAGGGAAGTGTCAAGGGGGCAGTGCATTCTTGAACGCAGGGGCGCTCGGGCGATTGGAAAATCGTGCAGTCCTCCTCTACACTGAGCCATTGCCCCCCCGTTTCTGCGCCCCGCGGGCGCCCCCCGGAGTACGCCATGTCGCCCACGGTCGGTCACGGTGCTGTTGATGCCCGAACGGTCAGCCTGTCCCAGTTTTCGTCGCCTCGGCCTTCGGCAGCACCAGCAGATTTGCCCATCGAGATTTTGTCGGACCTGACGGGGGAAAAGAAGGAAAAGTGTGGCATCTTCGGGATCGCGGGGCCCTCTGATGCGGTGGAACGGTGCTACTATGGGCTGTATGCGTTGCAGCATCGGGGGCAGGAATCGGCGGGGATCGCGGCGTCGGATGGAACGGTGATCAACGCCCAGACGGGCCTGGGGCTGGTGGCGGATGTGTTTCGGAAAGAGGTGTTGCGCGAACTGCACGGGTCGCTGGCGATCGGGCATGTGCGGTACTCGACCGCCGGTTCCAACCGCAAGTGCAACGCGCAGCCGATTCTCGAGGAGTACATTGGCGGGCAGGTGGCGGTGGCGCACAACGGGAACCTGGTGAACGCGGCACGGATCAAGAACGACTATCAGAAGTTCGGGCACATTTTTTATTCGACCAGCGACACGGAAGTTGTGCTGCACATGCTGGCCAAGCCGACGCACCAGGAGAAGCCTGATCCGCTCGCCCACGTGCTGCGGCACCTGCAGGGGGCATTTTCGTTTTTGTTTTTGTTTGCGGACCGGATGGAGGCATGCCGCGATCCGTGGGAAATCGGAA
>CALCHA010000511.1 GCA_937901265.1 uncultured Phycisphaerales bacterium | reverse complement strand
CCAGAACCGCAAGAGCGCGCCGACGCCCTCCGCCGCCTGCGCTTCCTCAATACCCCCGACGCCTCCCGCGAACTCGCCCGCCGCCTCGACGGCTCCGTCGACGACACCTGGGACCTCCAGGCCGGCCTCATCGGCGCCGCGGATCGTGCGGCTGCCCTTCACGCCCTCGAGCAGCGCCTCGTCGCCCCCGACCAGGCCGTCACCCCGCGCTTCCTCGCCACCCTCCAGTTGCTCGCCCTGCTGCAGTCGCCCCACCCGGCCCCAGCGCTTCCCCGCATCATCGGCATGTCCCCCGCCGAGACCCCCGAGCGCCGCGCCGCCCTCGAAAAATACATGCCCGCCCTCATCGCCAGTCTCCCCGCCAAAACCGCCTCCGCCCGCGCCGTTTCCCTCGCAGCCCTCATGCGACCGCCCGCCGCCCAGGTCATCCCCGCCGATCCCCAACTTGCCACCCAGTTCGCCGCCCTCTTCGACGACCTGCCCCTCAAGGACAAGATCGCCGCGCTGCAGGCCAACTGGCTCCGCACCCAGTCCCCCACCCTCCTCCCCCACCTGCTCAAACTCCTCGCCGCTCCCACCGACGACGGCAACGAAGCCCTCACCCTGCGCGACTGGGCCCTCCTGCGCGCCTATCAGCTCGATCCCCAAACCGCCCGTCCCCTTCTCCTCGCCGAAATGAAAAGCCCGCGCCTTTCCAAAGCCTCACCCCTCACCAGCCGCATGCACAGCCTCCTCGCCCTCCCCGATGACGCCCTTCCCGAACTCGATGACGACTTCGCCGCCCTCGTGGCCAGCAGCGATTTTTACGAAAAGAGCGCGGCGGTCCGCATGATCGCCCGTTATGGCAGCAAAAATATCCTGCCCCAGATGCAGGCCTTTTTCGAACCCCACATCGGCCGCTGGGCCTGCGACATCCAATCCGGAATGCTCGCCTACTTCCTCCGCGTCGATCCCGACTACGGCCAGCAAGCTTTCGCCCAATGCCTCGCCGCCCGCAACACCGGCTGCTGGCGCGACCTCTTCCGCGAGGTCGGCCACCAGGTCTGGACCCCGGAACTCGAAAGCATAGCAGCCGAATCCCTCAGCAACCCCGACGCCCCCATCCCTCTCTCCGCCGCCAGCATGCTCAAAACCCACGGCTCGCCGAGCGCCATCGAACCCCTCCTCGCCGCCCTCGCCGATCCCTACATTGCCAACCCCGACCCCCAGCGGCCCGGCTCCCAGCAGCCCGGCTCCCGCACCCCCGAATCTCAGCGCCGCTACGCCCTGGTTGACGCCCTCCTCCACGGCCATCGCTGGGTCCTCACCCCCCAGCAACTCGAAACCGTCCAACCCCACGCCGTCCATCCCGAATCCCTCCAAGCCTGCCAGCAGGAGCCCCAGCTCAAAGTGCTCCCCATCCAGCTCCAGCACGACGCCGACGGCGCCACGATCGCCTACCTCAACACTGAACCCTTCCGCTCCCTCGACGAACTCGAAACCAAGCTCGCCGCATTCCCAGCTTCCCTTCCCCTCCACTTCACAAAGCCCAGCCCCACCGACCCCGCCGAAAAATCCCTCCGCGCCTGGGCCGCCGTGCACAACCGCCACATCGAGTGATACCTTCTTCGCCGACCGCGGTTGGAACCCGCTGCTCCTCCATGCATCGAACAGGCAGGTACGCACTCGAACGGGAAATCCATTATGCAGGCAGCACCTCCAACGCGCTTGGCGAAAGCCGCCCTTCTTCTGGCGATCACGTGCAGCGCCGATGCCCCGCCAGTCTCGCCCCCACCGCCGCTCCCCCTGGCCCAGCGCATCCCCTCCTTTGAGCAACGCCTGCACAGCAGCCGCCAACCCGTCCGCTACGCCCTCCTCGCCGAGCTCACCGCCCGTGATGCCCCCACCCGCCAGGCCCTCCAAACCCTCGCCGCCGACCAAGACCCCTCCGTCGCCAGCCAAGCCCTCATCCGCTACGCACAGGCCTTTGTCCAGGTCGACAAAAAACTCTTCACACCCGCCCCCTTCCTCCGAGATCGTTTCGCAAGCCCCAGGCTCGCCGACCTGCCCCCTGCCGACATCGTCGACTATCTCGCCGGCCGCAAACCCCTCGATCCCGAGACCACTGGTCCCCACGGCACCGGCCTCCTCGTGCTCACCGCGGCCAGCGACGACCCCGCCGCCGGCGCCTCCCTCCAACTTCTCGGCCTCTTCGGATCAGAAAAGGAAATCCCCCTCGTCGAGCCTTACCTCGTCAGCACCAACGATTATGTCGCCCTGCAAGCCGCCATCGCCCTGATCCGTCTCGGCAGCAAGGACCACGCCCTCCAAGCCCTCGCAGATATCGCCCGGCGCGATCCCCTCCCCGACCACCTGTTCTACATCACCGAAAGCCTCTACGCCCTGCGCGAAATGAAATACCCCGGCTATCCAAAGCTCCTCGATCAGGTGATTCAACGCGTCGATAAAGCCGACAGCATCCCTGGCCCCGCGCTCACCAGCTTCCTGCTGCTCGCCGCACAAACCAAGCCCGACGTCTGGAAATAGTGCTCCCTCCCCCTCACCCCACCGCCCCTCGCCGCTGCTCCGCGATGTCGATCGCCATCCGGATCGCCGCCTTCATGCTCCCCGCATCCGCCCTGTTTTTCCCC
>CALCHA010000510.1 GCA_937901265.1 uncultured Phycisphaerales bacterium | reverse complement strand
GCTTGTTGGTATAGCTGTTCGCCCCGTTCGCCATCGCCAGCCGCTTCTGGCTGTCATCCGTCACCCCGGTCATCATCACCACCGCGATATCGGAAAATCGCCGATCGCGCCGAATCAGCTTCAACGCCTCCTGCCCACCCATGCCCGGCATCTCGATATCCATGAGCACCAGGCCCGGCCGCGGGGCGTCGGCAAAGCGTCCCTCGCGCCGCAGAAGCAGCACCGCCTCTTCGCCGGAGCAGACCTCCATCACCTCCGGCCGCCCATGCCCCCCATGCCCCTCCTCAATCGCGTCCCGGATCAACTGCCGGCAATCCTGATCGTCATCCACGATCAAAATGGGCACGGCCTGCGCGCTGAATTTGTAGACGTCTTTCATGCGGCCACCTCCTGGCGGGATTCAAAATGCTTCAGCGGGAACGCCATCCAGAACGTCGTTCCTTTCCCCAGCTCCGATTCCGCCCACAGCCTGCCCCCATACGTCTCCACAATGCTTTTCACGTACGCCAGCCCCACCCCCTTGCCGGGAATGTTCAGCATCGATGCATTCTTCGCACGCCGAAAAATGCGGAATAACTGCGGCATGTCCTCCGCCGCGATCCCCATCCCCGTGTCCCGCACGCTGAACACCAGCTCCCGCGCCTCCCACCGCGCCGCGATCCCTATTTCCCGCGCACCCGCCTCCCCCATGTACTTGATTGCGTTGTCGATCAAATTCTGAAACACCTGCCGCAACCGCGCCCGTTCACAGCGCATCGTCGGAAGGCGACCTGCCAGCCGGAAGCTCAGCCCCCGCGTCTCAAAGTCCCCCGAAAATCCTTCCGCCACCGCGCTCACCAGCTCCTGAAGATCCACCCGTTCCATCTTCTCCCGCCGACTGCGGATGCGCGACAACTCCAGCAGCTCGTTGAGCAGCTCGCTTTCCACATCCACGTTCTTCTGGATCCGTTCCAGCCGCTGCACCCCGTCGGGCGGCAGCGTCGGCCCATATTTGTTCAGCAGCACCTTCGCCATGCCCGCGATGTTCCGCAGCGGCGCGTTGAGATCGTGGCTCACCGCGCGCAGAAAATCTTCCTTCTCCGCCATCTCCGCCTTCAGCTGCGCATTCACCCGCTCCAGTTCCTCCGTCCGCTCCTGCACCTTCCGCTCCAGCCGCTGATTCGCCCGATAAATATCCTCCCGCTGCGCATGCAGGGTGGCGCTCATCTGATTAAAGGCCTCGGCAAGCTGCCCCAGTTCGTCCGCGCGCGCCAGCTGCACCTGGATCGGTGCCGCCGCGCCACCTCCCGCCAGCGCCCGCGACGCTTCCGCCAGCCGCCGAATCGGCACCGTGATGTGCCGCGCCACCCCGCCCGCCAGCGGCACCGCCAGCAGCACCAGCGCCACGCTCGCGAGTAGCACATACCCCTCCAGATATCGCACCTGCGCCGCTTCCGCCGTCCCATCCATCGCCACGTGCAGGTACCCCAGCAACGCCCCGGGACGTCCCTTCTCACCCGTCGCAAACAGCGGCGTCGCCACCACATAATCCGCCGCACCCGCCCGGCCCACGCGCCCCACCACGCCGATCCGCCCATTCAGCCGCGCGGCATTCGTGAGAATCTCCTGCCGATAACGCGACCACGCCTGCCCGTCCCGCACATACCCGCCCACCGGGTGCATTTGTCCATCCGTCACCATCGCGAAATCCACCCCGCGTGTGTCGGAGAGCCGCTCCAGGCGGTCCCGCAAAAATTCCGGATCCAGCACGTCATCTTCCCCCGGAAGCGCTGCCGCCACCCCGAACGCGAACTCCTCCACCTGCGTCGTCATGTTGGATTGCAAAATCGTCCGCGCCGTCACGACCGAAATGCCCCCGCATGCCGCCACCACCGCGATCAGCATCCCCAGCAGCATCAGCGTCGTTTTCAACGGCAGCGTCAACCACCCCAGCCGGCGCGTGGTCCCCGCGGGCTGCTCTCCCCGCCCCGCCTCGCCGCCCTGTTTCGCGCGCAGTGCCATAAGTCCCGATGTCGGTGCGTCGTCTCTCTCTCTCATCGGGACTTTCCACCACCCCCTTAACCAGCGGTTCCCCCCCGCATTCCCCGCGCGGCGACGCCCCCTCCGGCCCTAGCGCAAAATCCCATAAGCGTTACGCAGCACCCCGTTGCTGCGAATCGCCTCCGCCTTCACCCGCGGCTTCACCTTGAAAGGGTTGTACAGCGGATCGCCCACGAACCCCTGCCGCCAGCTCAAAAATGGATTCGTCACCTCCCACACTTCCCCTTGCGTAAATTCGCCCGATAACAATAGCGGGAAAAACTGCGATGGCTTGGGAAAGCTGGGCAAATAGGGCTCCGCCACCGCGCCGACCGTCCCCGCCACCCGCGCTTCCGCATTT
>CALCHA010000509.1 GCA_937901265.1 uncultured Phycisphaerales bacterium | reverse complement strand
TGACAGTCACGGGCAGAAAAGTCGAGATATCGACGCTTTTGCCACAATCTCCGAGATATTTCTTGCCCCAAAGGCAACCGTGGGGTACGTTTCGCTCATATCTTTCCGCGGCGATTCGTGAGACCGTTCCCTGTGCCCTGCCGCGCCGACCGGAGTGCGCCCCTCATGCGGCCTCAACCTTTCTGCTTATCAGCGCTAATTGCCTGCGCCATCGCTGCTTTCAGCGGTGTCGTTGACGCCCAGACCGCCCCCCCCACCGTCCTTCTCACCACCACCATCAGCCAGCCCACCGCCAACGTCGGCGACATCCTCACCGTCACCGTCTCTGCCCAGGTTAACAACGGCCTCGCCAGCAATGGCATCCTCTCCTACGACCTCGACCTTTTTACGCTCGATACCGCCCACCTGAAAATCCTCGGCGTGGCCTCCCTGTTGCCACCGACCAGCACGTTCAGTGCCGGCACGCCCGATGCGGGCTCCGGCGCGCTCTGGGGAATCAGCGGCGTTTTCGATGCCCCGGGCGTGGCGGTGAATACGTCGGTTCCTCTGTTCACCCTGCAGGTACAGGCCCTGGCGGCGACCGTTCCGGGCAGTCCCGCATCGGTTTCGGCGGGTCTGAGCGTCTATCCCGGGGGTGTCGGGCACCCTTTTCAACTCAACGGCATCGGTGACTACAACCCCTCGCCGGAGAACTTTTCCATCGACACCAGCCAGGCGATCGCCACGGTAAGCATCGCCGCAGTCCCCGAGCCGGCAACGCTCGCCGTAGTCGGACTGGGAGTCATGTTCCTTCTAAATCGCCGCCGCACCCAAGCCTCCTGAGCTATGGATCCCTCATCGCCGCCTTCCGCACGGGAGGCTGCTTTTTATAACGTGTTGTCGTATCTATAGCTGCATTTCGGAATCGACTCGCTTGTGCCGGTCGCCGGAAGCCAGCGCATCTGAGGCGTCTGTGCTGTCTCTGTTGCGATTTTTGCGGCGCTCTTCGGAGCCCCAGCCCAGCCCCGCCGCCGATGCGCGTCGGGCGCGGTTGCCGCGCTATCGCGACCAGCGCTCCCCCGGTGTCGAATGGCTGGAAACCCGCCTCCTCCTCTCGACCATCGCCTGGACTTCCCAAACCTCCGGAAACTGGAAGGACGGATCCAACTGGAGCGGCGGCACGGCCCCCACCAGCGCCGACTCCGTGACCATCGACAAGCCCGGCGTCACTGTCTCCATCTCCGACAACCAGGCCGCCCACGACTTGTCCGTCAACGTCACCGACCCCCTCCAGCCCCCCACCCTCCTTATCACAGGCGGACGCCTCGCACTCGGTGCCGACTCGGTCATCCGTGGCACCTTCAATATGACCGGCGGCATCCTCTCCCTCTCCGGCGGCACGCTCACGACGGCTGGCACCACCGATTGGGTCGGAGGCAACATCAACCTCAATGGGCAGACCCTCCTCAACCTCGGCTCCATGACCTGGGAAACCGCCGGCGGAATTTATGGCAACACCGGAAGCAACATCAATGGTTCGGGGAATCAGTCCGGCACCCTCGACAATCAGGGCACCATCACCGAATCCTCCAACGGCCCCACCCTCTTCGACTCTGTCCTTATTAAGAACGAAGCCACCTTCCTCTTCGCCGGCGACGCCGCCGTCACCTATGGCAACTACAGCCCCGCCTTCACCAACACCGCCACCGGCCTGATCCAAAAAACCGGCGGCTCCGGCACCGCCTCCATGACCGTCACCTTCAACAACCAGGGAGGGGCCATCCGCTCCTCCTCCGGCACGTTGTCCCTGCCCTATGGCACCAACACCGGGGGAACCTACACCGCTGACCTCGCCGCCAGCCTCCTCTTCTCCGGCACCCTCACCGGCGCTTACACCGGCGGCGGCGCGGGGACCATCGGCCTGAGCAGCAACATCCTCATCGGCTCCACCAACGCCACCTTCAACTTCTCCGGCAGCACCTTTCAGTGGACCGCCGGCAACATCAATCTCGACGGCCACACCCTCACCAACCTCGGCACCCTCACGTTTAACACCTCCAACGGCATCTACGGCAACACCAGCATCAACCTCAACGGCTCGGGCAACCAGGGCGGCACCCTCGATAACCAGGGCACCATCCTCCACGCCGGCGGCTCCCCCTCCCTCTTTGACAGCATCCAGATCCTCAACGAATCCCTCTACAACTTTACCGGCGACGGTGCCCTGGCCGTGGGCAACTACAGCCCTTTCGTCACCAACACCGGCACCTTTGAAAAGACCGGCGGCACCGGGCTCTCTTCCACCGGCGTAACCTTCAACAACCAGGGTGGCACCGTCTACGCCAAAACCGGGACCCTTTTGCCCGGCCGCGGAACCAATGCCAACGGTGTCTACAACGCCGACCCGGGGGCGACCGTCAACCTGCAAGGCTATCTCTCCGGGAACTTTACCGGCGGCGGCGGGGGGTCCTTGCTGCTCGGCGGCAACATCCTGATCCTCGCGGCGAATGCGAGCTTCAACTTCCCCGCCGGCTACTTCCATTGGACCGCCAACTACATCAATCTCGATGGGCACACGCTCACCAACCTCGGCACCCTCGACTTTGCGGTCTCCAACGGGATCTATGGCAACACCCTCATCGACATCAACGGCTCGGGGAATCAGGGGGGCACGCTGGACAACAAGGGCTTGATCCTGCAGCAGGCTGTCACCCCCCAGATTTTTGATACCGTCACGATCCTCAATGAAGGCATTTACAACATCGTTGGCGACGGATCCTTGAACGTCGGCAACTACGCCCCCAGGTTTGTGAATCAGGGCACCTTTGAGAAGACCGGCGGCACCGGCGTTTCCTCGACGTCGGTCACCTTCAACAACCAGGGCGGCTTGGTCTATGCGGCGACGGGCACCCTCAATCCCGGCCGGGGGACCGACACCGGGGGCATCTACAACGCCGACGCCGGGGCCATTGTCGGCCTGCAGGGTTACCTCACCGGGACCTACACCGGCGGCGGAGCGGGCACCATCAAATTGGCTGGCAACATCCAGATTGGCCTCGCGGGGGCGATCTTTAACTTTCCCAATGGCTACTTCCAGTGGACCGATCAGACCATCAACCTTTATGGCTCCACCCTGACCAACCTGGGCTTTCTCACCTTTGCTTCCTCGGCGCCCATCAACGGCAACACCAGCATCGACAGCAATGGCTCGGGCAACCAGGGGGGGCTGCTGGACAACAAGGGCACGATCTTTCAGAACGGCGGAGCGCCGGCCCTCTACGATTCCGTGGAAATCCAGAACGAGGGACTCTACAAATTTGTCGCGGCCGGCGCTATCAACGTCGGCAATAACGCCCCCTCCTTCGTGAACACCGCCACCGGCATCGTCAAAAACCTCGCCACGGGCAGCTCCACCATTGCGGTCACCTTCAATAACCAGGGCGGGACCGTCGAGGGGGACGCGGGGACGCTGGCGTTTGCGGGCGGGACCAACACCGGGGGCACCTACGTTGCCGCGCTGGGGGCGACGCTGCTGATCGCGGGGTACTTCGGCGGCAGCTACAGCGGGTCGGGCGCCGGGACGATCTCCCTGAACTCCAATCTGCTGATCACCAATAACAATGCGACTTTCAACTTCTCCCGGGGCCTTTTTCAGGTCACCGGGTCGGGCATCGATCTTGATGGCCACACGCTGTTCAATGTCGGAACGATCAGCTTTGCGGCGAACGCCATTCTCTTCGGCAACAGCGGCATCGCGGCCAACGGGTCGGGCAATCAGGGGGGGACGCTTGATAACCAGGGCACGGTGCTGGCGTCCGCCGGCAACCTGGTGATGTATGACAGCGTGCACATCCTGAATGAAGGCCTCTGGCAATTCACCGGCGATGCCAACGTGGGCAACGGCAACTACGCCCCGCGGTTCGTGAATGCCGCGAGCGGTACGCTGTCCAAGATTGGCGGCACCGCGACCTCCGCCATCGGTGTGCCCTTCGATAACCAGGGCGGCCTGGTCGTTGCCGATACCGGCACCCTCGATTTGGGCGGCGGGTCGAACACGGGGGGGACGTACCGTGCGGGGGCTGGCGCGGTGATTCTGCTTCGTGGCAGCTACGTGGGCACCTTCACCGGCAGCGGCGCGGGGGCGGTGCATCTGGGCGAGAACATCCTGATTGGTGCCGCCGGGGCAACGTTCAATTTTGACCCGGGGCTGTTCCAGTGGACCGGGGCGGGGATCGACCTCGATGCGCACACGCTGGTCAACGGCGGGTTTATGAGCTGGGGAACGGGGACCCTTTTTGGCAACACCGCCGCCGGCGGCAACGGCAGCGGAAACCAGGGCGGGACCCTGGACAACCGCGGGACGATTTTGGCTGGTGGGACGACGCTGTTCTACGACAGTGTGACGCTGTTCAACGAGGGAACGTTCAATTTGATCGGCGATGCGTCGATGGCCTTGGGGAACTACAGCCCGACGATAAGCAATGGTGCGACGGGCACTTTCGAGAAGACGGGCGGAACAGGAACGTCCGGTGTCGATGTGGCCTTCAGCAACACCGGGCAGGTGATCGCCACCGCCGGGACGCTCAACTTTACCCGCGGCGTCACGCAGGTCTCGGGACACACGCTCACCGCGGGCAGCTGGATGGCCGGGGGTGGGGCGGCTTTGGGAATCTCCGGGGCCGCGATCACGACGAACAATGCGACCGTCATCCTGAGCGGGGTGGGATCGACCTTTGCCGCGATCAACGGGTTGGGCGACAACGAGGGGACGTTTCGCCTGACCAAGGGGGCGGCATTTACGACGACCGGGTCGCTAACGAACAATGGCACCCTGGTGCTCGGACCCCAGGGGGCGTTGACGGTGGCGGGGGCCCTCACCGAGGGGGCGGCCGCGACGCTGAACATGCAGATCGGCGGGACGCCGGCGTCGGGGGCATTCGGGTTCCTCACGACGACGGGGCTGGCGACCCTGGGTGGGACGCTGCTGGTGACCCTCGCCGACGGCTACGGGCCAACGGCGGGGCAGACCTACACGGTAACGAATTTCGCCTCCAAGACGGGGGCGTTTGCGACCCTGGCCGGGGGCACGGTCAATGGGGTGCAGTTGTTCACGATCACGGTGAATGGGAACATCGTGATCAATGCGGTGGGGAACTCGGCGGACCTGGCGGTCAGCGCGGTGACCGCACCGAACCTGGCGGCGGGGGGACATGCGATTGCCGTGAGTTGGCATGTGGACAATCTGTCAGGCGATGCGACGGCAGGAACGGCTTGGGCGGACTGGGTCTACCTGACGGCGACCGGAGTGGTGGATGCAAACTCTATCCTTATAGGAGTGGTGAACCGCAGCGGAGGCCTGCTGGCTGGGGCGGGGTATGATGGGGCGTTCAACGGGGTGCTGCCGACGAGTGTGCCGACGGGGGCCTATCGGGTGGTGGTGGTGGCGGACGGCGGGAATTTGATTCCGGACAAAGCGCGGACGAACAATGCGGCGGCGGCGGCGGGGGTGACGCAGGTGACGCTGCCCGGCGGGCCGGTGGTGGTGAGCCAGTTGCCCCTGGGCGACGTGCCGGCGCCGGTGGATCATATAGATGTGGTGTTCTCGGTGATCATCGATCCGTCGACCTTCACGCTGTCGGACGTGCTGCTGGTGGGGGCTTCGGGGGCGGTAACGGTGACGGCGATCGAGCAGATCACCGCGACGACCTACCGGATTCACTTCGCCGCGCTGTCGGTGGATGGGTCTTACACGTTGACGGTCGGTCCGGACGTGCGCGACGAGGCGGGGGATGAGATGGATCAGAATGCGGACGGGATCCCGGGCCAGCCGGGCGATGCGTATGTGAACACGTTCCTGTTCCATTCCACGGGGGCGAAGGTGGTGGGGAGTTTGCTCAATGGCACGACGGCGGGGGTTGGGCCCGTGAAGGGGCCGGTGTCGAACGTGACGGTGACCTTCGACCGGGCGGTGCAGATCGCGACGTTCACGGTGGTGGATGTGACGCTGACAATGAGCGGCGGACCGGTGACGATCACGGGGGTGAACGCGGTGGATGGAGCGAACGGGGCGGCGACGACGTTCGTGATCAGCTTCACGACGCAGTCCGCGAGCGGGCTGTACACGCTGTCGGTGGGGCCGAACATTCTGGATCTGGTGGGGCTGGCGATGGATCAGGATGGGAACACGGTGAGCGGGGAGGCGACCGATGCGTATGTGGCGAACTTCACGATCGACAGCAACGGTCCGCAGGTGGTCGGGGTGACGCCGGGGGCGGGCACGGCGGTGCATCAGCCGCTCACGAGCGTGGTGGTGGCGTTCAACGAGGCGATCGATCCGGCGACGTTTTTGGTGGGTTCGGTGTCGATCAATGGCCCGCCGGGGAACCTCCAGGCGACCTCGATCACGGAGCTGGATGCGACGCACTTCCGGATCAACCTTCCCACCTTTGCCGGTCTCGGCACCTATCATTTCATCCTTTCCCCCACGATTACCGACACCCTGGGCAATGCCCTCGACCAGAACGCCAACGGCGTGAATGGTGAGGCAGCGGATGCCTATGCGTTTGACCTGCTGCTGTCGATGCCGAACCTGACCGCGTCGGGAGCCAACGTTCCGGCGGCGGCGAGCGCTGGCGGGGCGATCACGGTGTCGTTCCTGGTGACCAACAACGGCAACCTGGCGGCGACGGCGCCGTTCACCGATCGCCTGGTGCTGTCGGCATCCGGGGTGTATGGGGCGGCGGACAATCTGACCTTGCAGACGGTGACGGTGAACGGGGACGTGGCGGCGGGGGGGAGCTACACGGAAGTGTTCACCACGAACCTGCCGCTGGGGATCGAGGGGGACTACACGCTGTTTCTGGTGACGGATTCGGGCAACGCGGAAGCGGAGAGCGTGGAGGGGGACAACGTGGTGTCGGGGGCGATTCACATCAATCACGCGGCGCTGCCGAATGATCTGGCGGTGGATGTGGTGACCTCGCCGGCGAACGGGCAGACGGGGGCGGCGATCACGGTGGCGTGGCGGGTGGTGAACGTGGGGACGGCGGGCATCTCGGGGCTGCTCTCGTGGGTGGACACGGTGATCCTGTCGGCGGACGACACGGTGGGGAATGGGGATGATGTGGTGCTGGGGACGTTCACGCAGAGCGGGCCACTGGCATCGAACGGGAATTACACGCAGGTGCAGAACCTGACGCTGCCGGCGGGGCTGGCGGCGGGGAACTATCACATTTTTGTGGTGACGGATTCGGGCAACGCAGTGGCGGAGCCGGGCGGGAAGGGCAACAACACGCTGGAGAGCGCGACGGTTCTGGCGGTGGCGCTTTCCCCGGCGGCGGCGCTGACGGCGACGGGGGTCACCTACACGGGAACGCCGGTGGTGGGCCAGCCGGTGACGGTCTTCTGGACGGTGACCAACGCGGGCCAGGCGGCGGCGGTTCCGCCAAGCGGCGGGTGGGTGGACCGCATTTATCTGACGACCGACGGCACGCTGGCGACGGCGACGCTGCTGGCGAGCGCGGCGCACGTGAACGCGGTGGCGGCGGGGGATGGGTACACGGGGTCGCTGCAGGTGACGCTGCCTTCGCTGGCGGATGGGACGTACAAGCTGTATGCCGTGGGTTGGGACCAGAAGGATGATGG
>CALCHA010000508.1 GCA_937901265.1 uncultured Phycisphaerales bacterium | reverse complement strand
GGAACATGGGGGAGTTTTCAAGCGTGACGTTTTCGATGAGCACGCGGTTGCAGCCACCCAGCTCGATCATGCGCGGGCGGCGGGCGCTGGGCGTGGTCTTGGCGAGCGGCCACCAGGCGGCGCCCTGGCCGTCGATTTTGCCATCGCCGGTGAGCGCGACATCGCTCAGGCCCTTTCCGCCGACGAGATCGCCGGGGCTGGTGGTGCCGCCGGGGTATTGGTCGCGCGGCAGCATTTTGAGCAGGGCCCCGGCGTCGAGGTGGAGGTTGATTTTGCTGGCGAGATGCAGCGGGCCGCTGAGGAATTCGCCGGCGGGAATCTCCACGGTCCCGCCGCCCGCCGCGGAGGCGGCGTCGATGGTCTCCTGGATCGCCTTGGTGACATCCTTGCCGACCGCCGCACCGTGGTCGGTGATCGCGAAGACATGGTCGGGAATCTGCGGCAGCGGCGGTGCCTTGTAATCGTCGGCATAAGCACTGCCGGCGGCGCAGAGAGTGGCGAGGGCGAGGGCGAGTTTCGTGGCGAACATGAGGGCCTCCGAGTTACTGGTGTTGCGTGGCGGCATCGGTGACGGGATTCCAACCGTCCTGCCCGGCGAGGACTTTCTGCGGCGTGATCGCGACGGCCTGCGCGTCGGTCAGTTGCCTGGCCCACGCAGCGCGCTTGTCGGGCGCCGCGCCCGGGCCGGTGCTGTGATACTCCGCATAACGCGCCGTTTTTTCATTCTCCGCTTTGCCCCAGTTGTTCCACCCTTCGGGCTTGATGTGGGCGCCCATTTCGCAGTCGATGTAGGTGACGGAACCGTAAGCACGCCACGGCCGCCCGAGGTCGGCTTGCGGGGTGACCCTGGGCTTCTGCGTGGTCGCGGGGTTGGTCGTCGCGGGGTCAAACGCCAGCGCGTCGCCGGTCAGCTTGCAGTGGAAAAAAAGGAAGCCGAAGGGCTGCTCCTGCGGCGTACTCGCGGCGGTGATGTGGCCGCCGTTGCGGCTGTGAATCTCGCAGTGATCGAACACCGCCGTCGCCGAGCCGTAGATGAAATCGACGCGGCCGGCGATGGTGCAGTTGACGAAGTAATCGCGGCCGTTGTTGACCATGAGGGTGTCCTGCCAGCCGGTGATGCGGCAATCGCGCACCACGCCGCGGTCGCCATCCATGCGCAGGGCGAGGGCCTGGCCATGGTCGCCGGAGGTGTTTTCGAGGGAGAGCTGACGCATCTCGAAATCGTCGGCCCGCACGGTCATGCCGGGGTTGAAGCCGTCGGCACCGGGGGGCTTGGGGTCGTTGACGGGGCTATCCCAGAGAAGTTTGGTTTTGTCGGGACCGTCGCCGGTGAGCAGGAGGTGGGGTTTGCCTTTGGGGATGACGAAGGGCCCGCGGTATTCGCCGGCCTTGAGGTGAATTTCAACCGCCGCCGTCGCATTCGCGGGCACCGCGGCGATGGCTTCCTGCAGCGATTTAAAATCACCGCTGCCATCGGCGGCGACGGTGACGGGCTTGGCGAAGGCGGGGAGGGCGCCTGCGAGAAGGGCGACGGTGAGGAGGGTGATGCGCATCACGTTTTCTCCAGGCAGTGGGTACTGTGGGAGAGGCATCTGACGGCCACAAGCGCGGGCGCGGGGGGCTCTACGCCCGGAAGACCGCCCCGAGGCGTTTGCCCATGATGAGGCTGGCGCCGACGATTGCCACGATCAGGAAGCCCATGGCGATGACGCCGAGCGCGCACGCGTTTCGCACGTTTTCCGGGCCGCTGGTGTCGTTGCCCAGGGAGTAGATCATCTTGGTAATCGGAAACGCCGCCGGGGATTGGGCCAGGATCAGGGAGTCGGAGACTTCCAGCATGGAAAACGCGAACGTCAGCAGGCTGCCCGCGATCACGTTGGCCATGATCAGCGGAAGCGTGATCTTCATCAGAACGCGCCAGGGGGAGGCCCCGAGGTTGGCGGCGGCTTCCTCGAGGGTCACCGACGTCTGCTGCAATCCTCCCGCGGCGCTGCGCACCAGATAAGGCATGCGGCGGACACTGTAGGCCACGACCAGCAACAGGAACGGGGCCTGGATCAAATACGTCGAGATGCCCGCCCGCAGGTCCGTCTCCGATGCCGCCCCGCCATGCATGCCCAGCGCCCACATGCTGTGCGACACAAACGCCCCCACCTGCGGCACCACCGCGACGAAGCCGAAGGCCATCACCAGACCGGGAACCGCCAGAGGAAGCATCGCCAGCGAATCGAGAATCACGCGTCCCCGCACCTTGGTGCGCACCAGCACCCACGCAATCGAGACACCGATGACGATGTTCGCCGCGGTCGCGGTGGCGGCGTACTTGATGGAGTTGACGATGGCGCCGTAAATCTCCGGCGTGCTGAAGACGGCGCCGTAGCCCGAGAGCGTGTAGCGGTTGGGGATCACCGTGCGGTACCAGCCAAAGGTGGCGTCGGGGCCCCATCCGACCGCTTTTTCGGTGGCGATCGCGGTGAAGCTGTAGAGCACGACGCCGATGTGCGGAAGCATCGCCAGCAGCGTGACCAGGGCGAAGGGCGTCGCCACGAGAAGACCGCGGAACGACGTGAGCTTTTTGGCGGTGCTCACGGTGGCGGCCTTGCTGGTCATCGCATAGCCGCTGCGCCCGAGGGTGACTTTGCCGACGAGGTAGGCCGCGATGGAGATGGCCAGCAGAATGACCACCTTGGCGTAAGCGCTGGGGGTGGGCCCGCTGCTCGCGGAAGCGTATTCGTCCCAGATGGAGCGCGACACCACGTTGCGGTAATCCAGCAGCAGCGGCGTGCCGAGCTCGGTGAAGGCCCAGATGAAAATGAGCGTCGAGCCCGCGAAGACGCCCGGCATGGCCAGGGGAAGCGTGATGCGGCGGAAGTTGGTCCACTTGCGCCCGCCGAGGTTTTGCGCCGCTTCGAGCATGGCGGGGTCGATGTTCGCCAGCGACGCCTGCAGGTTGAGATACGCGATGGGGTAGACGCCCAGCGAGATGAGCACCGCAAGCGCCCAGAATCCCCCTTGGCCCAGCCAGTTGATCCCCTCCTTGTGGGCCAGCAGATGCAGGTGCTGCAGGGCGACGGTGAGCGACCCGAAGGTGCCCAGTATCTGCTTCATGCCGATCGCGCCGACAAAAGGGGGCAGGATCATGGGCACGAGGACAAAGGCGGAGAGTAGGGCTTTGCCGCGAAAATCATAAGCCCGCCCGAGCAGCGCGAGCGGGAAGGCGATGAGGTTGCACAGCAGCGTGACCACGACGCCCAGCGCGAGGCTGGTGACCAGCTGGCTGCGAAAGGTGGCGTCGGCGAAGGCGTTGCGGATCCAGTAAGTCGAGACCTTCCCGCGGTCGGCGAAGGCGGCGCCGATGCCGCTGAAGAGCGGATAGAGCATCGCCGCAGCAAGCAGTGCCAGCAGCAGCGCGAGGAGCACATAGTGGCGGACCGGCGCGCGGTCATCGCTGCGCGCGCGGAGCTTTTTGGAACTCACCGCCTGGGGGAGAATCGGCTGCGGGGCAAGATCGCTCATG
>CALCHA010000507.1 GCA_937901265.1 uncultured Phycisphaerales bacterium | reverse complement strand
GCCACCAGCTCTCCGTCCGTCTGCGTGAAGCTCACCACCGCCTTGTCCCCCTCGATTCTCAGCGAATCAAACACCGGCCCCGAGTATTCGATCTTCTGGCCATAGGCGTTGGCCAGCGCGATCCTGACCAGCCGGTCACCGAGCGGTTCCTTGTTGTGCGGGTGCACGTTCTTCGCCTCGCCGGTGTCCATGATGACCGCCACCGCCGTGTTGTTGAGCTTGAGCACTTCGTTCTGCTGCTCGCGCACCAGGGGGTTGTTCGACACATTCTGCTGGCCGGGGATCTGCACCACGTAGAACGGAAAATCGCCCTCACCCCAGCGGCTGCGCCAGTCGGTGATCATGGCGTTGGTGACGTGGCCGAAGTTCATGAGGCCCTTCGTGCCGCCGACGATCGATTCGCCCTGGTACCAGATCGCCCCTTTGATCGCATAGGGAATCAGCGGGTTCAGCTGCCCGTTGAACAGCACCGTCGGCTGGTGCTGATCGTTGACCGGGTCACCGAGGCGCGACGCGGCTGCGCCGGGACGTCCATTGATCGTCACCGGCTTTTTGGCGTGGTCCGGCAGCTCGCCCAGCGTGACCGCGGGGTTGGCCTTGAAGGCGGCCACGTCGACGTCGAAGCGGTCGAGAATCGGCTTGATCAGCAGGTCATTGGAGAGGGCTTCGCGGGAGATCCAGGCTTCGGCCGTCGAAGCGCCGTAGGCGGACGACAGGATTCCGACGGGCACCTTGAGGTCGCGCTGGAGGTTGCGCCCGAACAGGTAGCCGACAGCCGACCACGCGGGGACCGTTTGCGGGGAGCATATCTCCCACTGGCCGGCGACCGTCATTTGCGGCGTCAAGGACTTGGTGTTCTTCGCGGTGAACATGCGCAGTTGCGGATAATTGGCGGCGGCGATTTCCTTTTCTTCATCGACGAGGCCGGCGTAGGACCCTTTGGATTTGGAAACGGGGAACTGCATGTTGGACTGGCCGGAGGCGAGCCAGACTTCGCCGATAAGGACATCCTTGATGGTGATTTCGTTGTTGCCCTTGATGGCGAGGGTGGAGGCGGGGGCGTCGAGGCCGGGGGATTTTTGCGGGGGGAGCTTGAGGAGCCAGTGGCCGTTCTTGTCGGCGGTGGTGGACTGGGAGGCGCCGTTGAGGGAGACGGTGATTTTTTCGTTGGCGTCGGCGGTGCCCCAGACGGGGAGGTCAATGCCCTGCTGGAGGACCATGTGGTCGGAGAAGAGGGGGTTGGGGTGGACGTCGGCGCGGGCGGTGAGGGTGCTGAGGGTGCTGAGGGGGGTGAGGCCGAGGGCGAGGAGGAGGGTGGTGGTGAATTTCATGAGGGTCTCCAGAGGGTGTGCCGGCGGCCCCGCCCCCCCAACGCTCCCTGACGGTCGCGTCTCGGAGGTTGCAAGGGCGGCGCGAGAGGTTGACGGTCGCTTCCTGACGGGCGCGGCTCTGATCTTTGTAGGATAACGGTTGGGAGGAGGAAAGATTGCGGGGGGTTGCGGCGTTGTACAGAGACGACGAGTGGCCTTAACGAGATGAGGAGCGACGATGCGGGTACAGGGTTTGGTGGCGATGGCGGTGGTGATGGCGGGCGCGGGGCAGGCGTTTGGGGCGGACACGCAGGTGAACTGGCTGGACAAGAGCCCGCCGACGATGCCGGTGGGGGTGAGCTGGGGGGTGCCGTTTGCGCAGGGGACGGTGCAGAAGGGGCAGATGTTCAGTTTGAAGGCGGGTGGAAACTCGTTGCCGGTGCAGTCGTGGCCGCTGGGGTATTGGCCCGACGGGTCGATCATGTGGGAGGGCTTCGCCACGGTGGGGGGGCCAGAGGTGACGGGGCCGGTGACGATTGGGGTGGCCGACGGGCAGGCGGAGCAGAAGGGGCTGATCGTGCAGGTGAAGCAGGATGATGCGGGGGTGACGATCGACACGATGAAGCTGCAGTGCCGGATTTTGAGGAGCGGTGCGAATCTCTTTGAGAGCATGAGCGTGGATGGGAAGGAGGTGGCGAAAAATGGGCGGCTGGAGGCGATCGATCAAGACGGGCCGGATGATCCCACGGGCACGGCGCCCGGGCGCACGCCCTACGGCTCGAAGGTGACGAAGGTGACGGTGGAGCAGACGGGGCCGGTGCGGGCGGTGGTGAAAATCGAGGGGATGCACATGGGGTTGGGCCCGAAGGCGGACACTCAGCGCTCGTGGCTGCCGTTTACGGTGCGGCTCTATTTTTACGCCGGTCAGGCACCCGTGCGGATGGTCGAAACCACCATTTTCGACGGCGATCAGCAGAAGGACTTCATCAAGGGCCTCGCTTTCACCGCGGATGTGCCGATGCGCGAGCAGTCGCAGAATCGCCACGTGCGCTTCGCCAATTCCAACGGCGGGGTCTGGGCCGAGCCTCTCCAATTGATGGTCGCCCGCGGCGGCCGTGGTCAGGGCGGCGGCAACCAGATCGAAGGTCAGGCGCTGCCCAACACCCAGAACCCACCGGAGAGCGCCGAGTGGGATGCCTTCCGCCTCGATCAACTCAGCTCCGAAGGCTTCACCCTCGTCAAACGCACCAACCCCAAGAGCTCCTGGGTCGGCGTCGCCGAGGGGCAGCGGGCGGCGGGTCTGGCGTTCATCGGCGACACCAGCGGCGGCCTTGGGGTGGGGTTGAAGAACTTCTGGCAGAGCTATCCGGCAAGCATCGAGATTGATGGGGCCCTGACGCCCACCGCCCACGTCCATGTCTGGATGTGGTCTCCCGACGCGCATGCG